>JACIYY010000341.1 GCA_014359685.1 Porphyrobacter sp.
CGCGGTGGCCGGCACCTCGAACACCCAGCCGTGGTCCTTGTTGAGCCGCCCGCCCGCGCGGTCGGTGTTCTCCTCGCAGCTCAGCCAGCTGCCCCACGGCGTGGTGCCGCCGGCACAGTTGCGGATCGTGCCGGCAAGCGAGCGGTATTGCCGCTCCACCGCCAGAGTGGCGGCGTCGAGCACCAGCGTGGTGGTGCCGCCGGGCAGCGGAATCTGGCTTCGCGCGATCGTGTCATAGGCCCGGCCGGCGATCCCGCCGCCATCGTGCTGCGGCTGCAATTCGTGGTTGCGAACCAGCGCGAGCTTCCCCCCGCCAAGGTCGAAGCAGCCCATCCCGTCGGCCCGGTCGGGCACGGTGAAGCCGTCGCTCATCGGATCGCCGAGGCTGGAAAGGATGCGGTAGGAGAAGCCCGCCGGCAGGTCGATCAGCCCGGCGGGATCGGCCACCAGCGGGCCATAGACAGGCGCCGCTGCGGAGGCGCCGGACAGCGGCGCGCGCATGCAGCCGCTGGCGGCGAGCGCGGCAAAGGCGCTGGCGGTGGCACTCCCGGCGACTCGCAGGAAGTGGCGGCGGTCGGCATTGATCGGCATGGCGGCTCTCGTTTCCTCTCGGGGCAGGCGGCCCCTATAGGCTGTTCGCGCGCCGATGTGACGCCTTGATGGATGGAGCCCGCCATTCGGGACGCATCATCGTGGGCTCAATGATCGGGCAGGCTCTGGTCGGCGAAGCCCCAGCCGGCCAGCGCCTTGCCCGCGGCCCGGTCGATCAGGCGGGCGGCGTCGGCGATGCCGAAGGGATGCGCGTCGGCAAACCCCGCCAGCTCGTCCCACGCGATCGGCACCGCCACCGGGGCGCCCTCGCGCGAGCGTGCGGAGTAAGGGAGCACGGCGGTGCTGCCGCGCTGGTTGCGCAGATAGTCGATGAAGATGCGCCCCTTGCGCCTGGCCTTGCTCAGATTGGCGGTGAAGCGATCGGGCTCGGCCAGGCTCATCGCCTCGGCGAAGCGCTTCGAGAAGTCCTTGTGCGTGTCCCATGAATGGCCGGGGGTGAGCGGGACGACGACATGGACCCCCTTGCCCCCCGAGAGCATGGCAAAGCTGGCGAGGCCCATGTCGGCGAGCCGGTCGTGAATGTCGCGCGCGGCGCGCTTCACCTCGGCGAAGTCCAGCCCCTCGTCAGGGTCGAGGTCGAAGACCATCCGGTCGGGCGCCTCGACATCGGTGACGCGGCTGCCCCAGCCGTGGAACTCGATGGTGCCCATCTGCACGCAGGCGAGCAGCCCCGCAACATCCTCGATATAGAGATAGTCTTCGGTGCCGCCGTCCTTCTCGGTGATCGGCACGCGGTGGACATGCTCGCCGAAGCTGCCGCTGTCGTGCTTCTGGAAGAAGCATTTGCGCGCCCGGCCCTGCGGGCAGCGCACCAGGCTGATCGGGCGGGCGGCAGCGAAGGGCAGCATCAGCGGGGCGATGGCCTGATAATAAGCGGCGAGCTGGCCCTTGGTCTGGCCGCTTTCGGGGAAGATCACGCGGTCGGGGTTGGTGATGGTGACGGGCGGCTCTGCCGGCGGGGCCGGCTGCGCGGCTTCGGGCACCACCTCTGCCGCCGGCTTGTCGCCGCGCAGGCCCACGAAGCTGGCGTGGCGCACGCTGCCGTCCGCGGTGAACTCGGCGAAGGCGATCTCGGCCACCAGCTCCGGCTCCACGAAGGTCACGCCGCGCCGGGCGGTCCGCTCGACCTCTGCCGGCGGGTCGTTGCGGGCGAGCGGCGCCATCCGCGCGGCGAGATCGGCCATGGTGTCGGCATTGAAGCCAGTGCCGACATTGCCCTTGTAGACCAGCCGGCGCCCCTCCTCCCCCGGTTCGTATTGCGCCAGCAGCAGCGAGGAGAAGGGGCGCCCCTTTGCGGTGGATTTCTTCCAGCCGATGATGACGAATTCCTGCCGCCGCGTGCACTTGACCTTGACCCACGCCTTGCTGCGCGTGGACGTATATTTGGCATCGATCCGCTTGGAGATGATCCCTTCCTGCCCGGCAGCGCACATCGCGCGGTAGAGCGTCTCGCCCGCGCCGATGACATGATCGGCGAAGTGGATCGGCGGCCGGGCAGCGGCGAGCAGCGCCTCCAGCCGTTCCTTGCGCTCGATATTGGGCAGCGGGGCGAGGTCCTGCCCCTCCAGCTCGATGAGGTCGAAGACGTGGAAGGACAGCTTGTCGCTCTCGGCCTGCGTGCCGTGGCCGCGCTTCAGCACCGCCTGCAGGGAGGAGAAGTCGGGGTTGCCGTCCGCGCCGTAGGCGACGATCTCCCCGTCGATCAGGCAGGGCGGCAGGGCCAGCGCGCGGATCCGCTGGGCCAGCGGCACGAACTTGTCGGTCCAGTCCTTGCCCGACCTTGTATAGACCACGACCGTCTCCCCGGCAGCGGCGATGAGCGCGCGATAGCCGTCGAACTTGATCTCGTGCATCCAGCCATTGCCGGCGGGCACCGCGTCGACCAAGGTGGCGAGCTGCGGAGGGCGGAAGGCGGGGGGCTTGCCGGCCGCCTTGCGCTTGCTCGGCGCGGGTTTGCGCTTGTGGTTGTGCCTCGCCGCCGCGTCCATCTGCGCTGTGAATGCATCGCCGCTCTTGCCGGCGAGCGAGAACGCGCCCGCTTGGTCGGCGGCGATCTCGGCCATCGAGCGGCCGGTGAGCACGCTGGTCAGGCAGCGCTCCACCAGCGGGTCGCCGGCCTCGGCATAGGCATCGGCAATCTTGCGCAAAAGCCAGTTCTCCCGCTTTTCTCCCGGCTTTTTCCGCAGCCTTATCAACAGCCATTCGCCCTTCATCCGCTCGCCATGGAGGATGAAGTGGAGGTGGCCCTTGTCGATGTCGTGCCAGCTCTTGCCCGGCACCGGCGCCCAGGTGCCGCGATCCCACAGCATCACCGCGCCGCCGCCATATTCGCCCTTGGGGATCACCCCCTCGAACTCGGCATAGGCCAGCGGGTGGTCCTCTGTGCGGACCGCGAGGCGCTTGACCTCGGGATCGGGCGAGGGCCCCTTGGTCACCGCCCAGCTCTTCAGCACGCCGTCCGCCTCCAGCCGCAAGTCCCAGTGGAGGCGGGTGGCATCGTGCTTCTGGACCACGAAGCGCTGGCCGCCCTCCT
>JACIYY010000342.1 GCA_014359685.1 Porphyrobacter sp.
ACCGCGCGGGCGGGCGGCTCAACAAGGACCACGGCTGGGTGTTCGAGGTGCCGGCCACCGCGCCCGGACTGGTCGATCCGGTGCCGCTGAAGGCCATGGGCCGCTTCAACCACGAAGCGGTCTGCATCGATCCGGCGACCGGCATCGCCTATCTGACCGAGGATCGCGACGACAGCCTGCTCTACCGTTTCGTGCCGGCCGTGCCAGGGCGGCTGGCGGAGGGCGGGCGGCTGCAGGCGCTGGTGCTGGTGGACGGCATCGCCGATACCCGCAATTGGGATGCGGTGACCGTGCCTCGCGAAAGCTGGCACCCGGCCCGCTGGATCGACCTCGACGATGTGGCGGCGCCGCGCGACGATCTGCGGCAGCGCGGCGCGGCACAGGGCGCGGCGCTGTTCGCGCGAGGGGAGGGCATCCATATGGGCGCCGGAGAGCTGTATTTCTGCTGCACCAGTGGCGGAGCGGCCAGGCTGGGGCAGGTGTTCCGCCTGCGTCCGGGTCCGGTCGGGAGCGGCGCAGCCGGGCGCCCCGACCACCTCCAGCTGTTTTTCGAAAGCGCCGATCCCGACCAGTTCAATTACGGCGACAATCTGACGGTCGCCCCCAACGGGCACCTCGTCGTGTGCGAGGATCAATACACCGCCACCGTTGCCAACCACCTGCGCGGCATCACTCCCGATGGCGCGGCCTATCCGCTGGCCCTGCTGCGCGAGCAGACCGAACTGGCCGGCGCCTGCTTCTCGCCCGATGGACGCACATTGTTCGTCAACATCTACAGCCCCACCCGCACCGTCGCCATCACCGGGCCGTGGCTCGCCTGATCGCGGGATCGAGCCGGGCCGCAGCAGGGCGGGGCGCGCTGAATGCGGGGCTGGCGCGGCGCGGAGCGCCTATCGGGGCGCGGTGAAGCGGGCGTTGGCGGGTTGGGCCGTCTGATCGCCGCGCGCTGTGGCCGCGATGGCGGTCAGCACGGTTCCGGCCCATTCAGGGCGGCAGATCAGCAGGTCGGGCAGATAGGGGTCGGGATTGTTGTAGGTGAGCGCGCTGCCGTCGAGGCGCGAGCAGTGCAGGCCGTGGGCCTGCGCCACGGCGACGGGGGCGCAATTGTCCCATTCGTACTGGCCGCCCGAATGGAGGTAGATCT
>JACIYY010000343.1 GCA_014359685.1 Porphyrobacter sp.
GATCTCCAGCCGGACCCGGCCGGGGGCGATATAGGCGAGCGTCAGCGCCCCCTCTCCCTCCCGCGTGAAGCGGGCGCAGCCGGGGCAGGTGTAGCTGATATATTCGGTCAGCCGCAGCGGCGCCTGCGGATTGCCGATCGCGTGGCCGCCTTCGGTCTCGACCACATGGGCGGCCCAGTTGCGGTTCTCCGGGGCGGACTGCGCTGGCGCCGTGGCCGATGCGAGCGGCACGGCGCCGATTGCGGCCGCCGCCGCGACCAGCGCCGCGATCTTCCGGAACACCTGCGCCATCATCCGCCCTGCTCCTGCCCGCCAAGGCTGCGGGCGAGCGATTCCAGCACCGCGCGCAGCTCCGGATCGCCGACGTCGCGCAGCGAATCGCCCAGCTCCAGCGGGACCGGCTTCAGCGCCGGCGGCGCGGACCGGGGGGGATTGTCGCCGCGCGGCTGAACCGCGCCTTGCCGCAGCTTGACCCGGGCGACCGCGCGATAGCCGAAGAAGCGGTTCACCCGCTCGATGATCTCGGGCACGACATGCTGGATCAGCGGCGCATGGGCCGGCAGCACCACCAGCTGGAGGATGCCGTCGATCTTCTCGCCCGGCGGAAAGCGGATCGATTCGGGGCTGCACACCTGGGCGTGGCGCTGGCCGACGATCTCCGGCCAGCGGGTGACGACGCTGGACTGGACGAAGCCGAAGCGGCGGAAGGCGGCGCGGCCGATCTGCGGCACCAGCTCCGCGACCGGCCGGGCCGGGCCGCCGCGCGGACGTTCGTAGGGCCGGGGGGCCTTGGCGCCCTTGCCTGGGGGCTTGCCCGGTGTTCTGCCGCCGTCTCGTTCCATCGAGCCCGGGCCCATGCCATAGGCCGGCCATGGAGGATAGGGTCGCCCCCGCATTGCTCGACTGGTACGACCGGCAGGCCCGGGCGCTGCCCTGGCGCCTGCCCCCCGGCGCTGCGGGGCCGCCCGATCCGTACCGGGTGTGGCTGGCGGAGGTAATGCTCCAGCAGACCACGGTGGCGGCGGTGGTGCCGCGCTACCGCCGGTTCCTCGACCGCTGGCCCGACATCGCCGCGCTGGCCGCTGCGCCGCCAGAGGCGGTGATGGCCGAATGGGCGGGGCTGGGCTATTATTCGCGCGCCCGCAATCTGGTCGCCTGCGCCCGCGCGGTGGCCGAACGCGGCGGCTTCCCGGAGAGCGAGGCGGCGCTGCGGGCGCTGCCGGGGCTGGGCGCCTATACCGCCGCTGCGGTCGCCGCGATCGCCTTCGGCCGGCGCGCGGTGGTGGTCGATGCCAATGTGGAGCGGGTGGTGGCGCGGCTGTTCGCCCTCGACGACCCGCTGCCGGGCGCGCGCAAGCCGATCCGCGCGGCGGCCGACGCGATCACGCCCGCCGCCCGCCCCGGCGATTTCGCGCAAGCGATGATGGACCTTGGCGCCACCGTCTGCCTGCCGCGCGGCCCCGACTGCCTGCTGTGCCCGCTGGCCACGCTGTGCGCGGCGCGGGCGGAGGGGCGGCAGGAGGGCCTGCCGGTGCGGGCGGCCAGACGCGCGCGGCCCGAACGGCGCGGAGCCGCGTGGTGGATCGAGCGCGACGGGCAGGTGCTGCTCGTCACCCGGCCGGCCAAAGGCCCTTTGGGCGCGATGCGCGCACTGCCCGATGATGGCTGGAGCGTGCATGGCGACGGATCGGGCGCGCCGCCCTGCGCCGGCGAGTGGATTCCGCTGGGGCGGGTGCGCCACGGCTTCACCCATTTCGTGCTGGATCTGGCGGTGCTCGCCCATCGCGGGCCGCTGCCGCGCGATCTGCCAGAGGGCGAATGGGTGGCGCTCAAGGACCTTGCCGCCGCCGGCCTGCCCAGGCTGTTCGCGCTGGCCGCCGATCTGGCGACCGGCCCGCCCCACTCCCCGCGCCGCTCAGATGATCCCGCCGCCAAGGATCAGCCGCAGCGCCGCGATGGCCAGCACGATCAGGCAGAAATTGCGCCCGCTATTGGACCGCGACAGCGCGCCCGCGCCGACCCCGGCGACGGCGATCGGCAGCACGAACCAGTTGCCCCAGCCCAGAAACGGGATCGTCGCCGGGATGGCCAGCAGCAGCGCGATAACGCCGAGCGCGATGGAGAGCAGGTTCAGCATGGTGTCTTGCCTAGCTAGAACACCTGGCGTTTGCAAGCTTGCCGCCGGTTTGCGCGCTGCTACGCTCCGCCGCAGCCAATGGAGCGGGAGCGGGCGCCAGATGAGATCGAGCGAAACGGCTGGACCTGCTGCCCTGTCGCGGCGCTCTCTGCTGCGCGCCGCTGCCATCGTCGGCGCCGGCGCTGCGCTGGGCGCCCCGCTGCGGGTGCTGGCGCGGGAGGCGGAGCGATGGCCTGCTGTCACCCGGCTGCTCGAGAGCTACGTGCAGGATCGCCGGGTCGCCAACATGGTCGCGGTGGTGGGTCGCGGGCAGGGGGCGCCGCAGGTGATCGCGCGCGGCCATGACAGCTTCGTCGCCCCGCGCGCTTCCGACCATGACAGCCTCTACCGCATCTATTCGATGACCAAGCCGGTCACCGGCATGGCGGCGATGATGCTGGTCGAGGACGGCGCCATCGCCCTCGACCAGCCGCTCGCCGAGATCCTGCCGGCCTTCGCCGCGATGCAGGTGCTGCGCTCTGCCGACGGGCCGCTGGTGCCCGACAATCTGGAACCGGCGGTGCGGCCGATCACCATCCGCCACCTGCTGACCCACACCGCCGGGCTGGATTACGGCTTCTCGCTCGATGAGGACCCCGCCGCCGGCAGCCCCCTTGCCCGCGCCTATCGGCAGGCCGGGCTGGTGCCGGCGGCGATCAGCCGGGTCGAGCTGCCCGGTCAGGTCCGCGCCGCGCCGCCGCCCAGCCTGGCGCTGTTCGCGGAGCAGCTGGCGACGCTACCGCTGGCGCACCAGCCGGGCACGCGCTGGCACTATTCGGTCGGGCTCGACCTGCTCGGCCGGGTGATCGAGGTGGCAAGCGGCGTGCCCTTCGATGCCTTCCTGCAGCAGCGCATCTTCGAACCCTGCGGGATGGCCAGCACCTTCTTCCAGGTGCCGCCGAGCGAGGTGGACCGGCTGACGACCAGCTATCTGGTGCTGAACGAGCTGCTGGTGCCGATCGACCTGCCGGCCAGTTCGATCTTTCTCGACCCGCCGCCATTCCCCTTTGGCGGGGCGGGGCTGGTCTCCTCGCCGCGCGATTACGACCGCTTCCTGATGATGCTGGCCGGCTATGGCACGATCGAAGGGCGCCGGGTGATGAGCGAGGCGGCGGTGCGGATGGGCACATCCGACCTGCTGCCGGACACGCTCGCGCCGGATGGCGGCTTCGCCCCCGATGCCGGCTTCGGCGCCGGCGGGCTGGTGCAGCCGCACGGGGGGCGGGGCGGCACGTTCGGCTGGTTCGGCGCGGCGGGCACCGTCGGCTTCGTCGAGATGGCGAGCGGGCTGCGCCAGTCGCTCTACACCCAATATCTGCCGTCTGCCGCCTATCCGTTGCAATCGCTCTTCGGCGAGGCCGTGGCCAGCGATCTGGCGGAGGCGGCGCCAGCGGCATGAGCGGCGGCCTCGACACCACCCCGCCGATCGCCTTTTCGGGCCAGCCGCTCGACCGGGCCGACCACCTGCGCGCCGATCCCGACGCGCTGCGGCGGATGCGGGACGAGGACGCGCTGCTGCTGGCGCTGGACGGGTTGGCGCCCGATCTGGACGAAAACGGTCGGCTGCGCTGGCTGCCGCTGTCGGCGGCGCCAGCCGATGCGGAGCTGGTGTTTCTCGGCCTGCTGCGGCGCAATGGCCGCCCCGCCTTCGCGGCCCTGCCGGCGGCCGGCCGCGCCGCTGCGGCTGGCTCGATCGCCGCCAGGTTCAACGCGATGGCAACGCTGTCGGCCGACGATCTGGCGAGCTATGGCCTCGCCCGGAGCCTGGTCGACTGGCACGCCCGGCACCGCTTCTGCGCCGAGTGCGGCGCGCCCACGCTGGTCGCCAAGGGCGGCTGGCAGCGCGACTGCCCGGCCTGTTCGGCCAGCCATTTCCCGCGCTGCGATCCGGTGGCGATCATGCTGGTCGAGCATGACGGGCGGATGCTGCTGGGCCGGCAGGCGCGCTTCCCGCCCGGCTTTTACTCGGCGCTCGCCGGCTTCGTGGAGCCGGGGGAAACAATGGAGGAAGCGGTCGCGCGCGAGGTGTTGGAGGAGGCCGGCGTGCCGGTGGAGCGGGTCCGCTACATCGCCAGCCAGCCATGGCCCTATCCCTCCCAGCTGATGCTGGGCTGCATCGCCGATGCCACCGACGACCGGCTGGCGATCGACCGCACCGAGCTGGAGGACGCGCGCTGGTTCGCCCGTGCCGAGGTGGCGGCAGCACTGGCGGGCGAGGCCGGTGCCCCGTTCGTCGCCCCGCCCGCGCAGGCGATCGCCCGCACCCTGCTCGAATGGTGGCTGGCGCAGCCCTGAGCGGCCCCGCGCCGCAACCGCCGCCGGTCCGGCCGTCGGCGCGCGCATCGGCCACCTTGCCACCCCCGGTCCGCGCCCGTAGCGCGCGCGGCATGACTGCCTACAAGCCCGGCGACCCGACCACCCTCAACCGCCTCTACGGCCGCTCGGTCGGCAAGCCGCTGCGCACCGGCCAGCAGGCGCTGCTCGCCAATCTGCTGCCGCGCATTGCGGTGCCCGCGCAAGGCCCGGTCACGGCCGAGCGGCTGTTCGGCCGCGCCGTGCCGCTGCATTTCGAGATCGGCTTCGGCTCGGGCGAGCACCTCGCCGCGCGGGCCGACCTGCTGCCCGATCACGGGCTGATCGGGGCCGAACCGTTCCTCAATGGCGTCGCCGGCGCGCTGGTCCATGTCGAGGAGCGCCAGCTCGGCAACGTCCGGCTTCATCATGGCGATGCGCTGGAGGTACTGGCGCGCATTCCCGATGGGGCGCTGTCGTTCCTCTA
>JACIYY010000344.1 GCA_014359685.1 Porphyrobacter sp.
CGCGCCCTGGCCCGCGCCGCCCGGGACCCGGGTCGTCCAGCGCGCCGACCTGGTCCAGATGATCGCTGACGGGCCCCTGCCGGCCGTCCCGGCGGACGATCGCATCGTGCTGCTGGGCGCCGGCGATGCAGCGATGATGGCCGCGCTCGCCCGTGCGGCCGAGCCGGGACCGTGGGCCAGCGCCACGCACCTTTACGGCCCCTATTACGGCATCCGCATCGACGGCGCGCTGGCGGCGATGGCGGGGCAGCGGCTGCTGCTGCCGGGCCTTGCGGAGCTGAGCGGGGTCGCCTGCTGGCCGCGCCATCTCGGGCAGGGCCTGGCGAGCGCACTGGTGGCGCGGGTATGCGCCGGTTTCGCGGCGCGCGGCGACACGCCGTTCCTCCACTGCTACGCCGCCAATGCCGGCGCGATCCGCCTGTACGAGACGCTCGGCTTCCGCCTGCGCGCGCGGCTGGTGCTGACCGCACTGGCGCTCGCCTGACGAGGCGCTAGACTTGCCGCCATGCGCCCTCTCCCTGCCCGATGGACCGTCCTGCGGCCCCCGCTCTGCACGGTCCCGATGCTGCTGCTCGCCGCTGCCTGCGTGAACGAGCCCGCCGCCGCCCCGGCGCTGCCGCCGCTGGCCGCAAACCGGGACGCGCCGGCGCTGGCGCTGGCCGAGCATGTGCTGGCCGCTCACTTCGCAGAGGAGGAGGGCGCCGACCCGCCGACTACCTGCCTGGCGCTGTCGCCCGGGCCGCTCGGTGCCGCGCAGGAGGCGGCGCTGATCGCCCGCTTCCCGCGCCTCGCCCCGCGTGCCCGCTGCGCCACCGCCCCGCCCCCGCCATCGGACGGCGTGACCGGGGAGCGCGCGGTGGTGGTCCAGATCTACCGCTTCGCCTGCGCCGACGTGGCCCATTGCACCGCCTGGGCCAGCCGCCCCGGCCAGCCGGCGACGCGCTACACGATGGCCTATGACAACGGCGCCTGGCGGATCGAGGGCGACCGGCGGCTGCTGGCGCAGTGAGCGCCGGACGGCGCAGCATCGGCATCCGGTGCAACGGCTCGGCGATAGCTGGCGGGGGCGCCCCGCGCGCTTGCGGTCGGCGCCGCCGCCATCCGCATCGCCCCCCAGAGAGAGCCGGCCCCTGCGCCGCAACCGCATGCCCTTGCGCGGCCGCGCGCCGCTTTCTAAGGACGCGGGGCATTCCCCCCGCTCCAGCAATGAACAGGAACTGACCCCTCATGGCGAAGATCAAGGTCGCGAACCCGGTCGTGGAAATCGACGGCGACGAGATGACGCGGATCATCTGGCAATGGATTCGCGAGCGGCTGATCCTCCCCTATCTCGACATCGACCTGAAATATTACGACCTCGGCATCGAGAAGCGCGACGAGACGCGCGACCGGATCACCGTCGAGGCGGCCGAGGCGATCAAGCAGTACGGCGTGGGCGTGAAATGCGCGACGATCACGCCGGACGAGGCGCGGATGGATGAGTTCGACCTCCACGAGATGTATCGCTCCCCCAACGGCACGATCCGCAACATCCTGGGCGGGACGATCTTCCGCGAGCCGATCGTGATCCAGAACGTGCCCCGGCTGATCCCCGGCTGGACCGACCCCATCGTTGTCGGCCGCCATGCCTTCGGCGACCAGTATCGCGCCACCGACATGCTGGTGCCCGGCCCCGGCACGCTGCGGCTGGTGTTCGAGGGCGAGGATGGCCAGGTGATCGACCGCGAGGTCTATCAGTTCAAGGCGCCGGGCGTGGCCATGGCGATGTACAATCTCGACGATTCGATCCGCGATTTCGCCCGCGCCAGCTTCAATTACGGGCTCGATCGCGGCTGGCCGGTTTACCTGTCGACCAAGAACACCATCCTCAAGAAGTATGACGGCCGCTTCAAGGACCTGTTCCAGGAGGTGTTCGACACCGAAGGCTTCGCCGACAGGTTCAAGGCCGCCGGCATTGTCTACGAGCATCGCCTGATCGACGACATGGTGGCAAGCGCGCTCAAGTGGAGCGGCAAGTTCGTCTGGGCGTGCAAGAATTATGATGGCGACGTGCAATCGGACCAGGTGGCGCAGGGCTTCGGCTCGCTCGGCCTGATGACATCCGTGCTGATGACGCCGGACGGCAAGACCGTCGAGGCCGAGGCCGCGCATGGCACCGTCACCCGCCATTTCCGCCAGCACCAGCAGGGCCGGGCGACCAGCACCAACCCGATCGCCAGCATCTTCGCCTGGACCCGCGGGCTGATCTATCGCGGCCGCTTCGACAATACGCCCGACGTGGTCCGCTTCGCCGAAACGCTGGAGCGGGTGTGCATCCAGACCGTCGAGAGCGGCAAGATGACCAAGGATCTCGCCCTGCTGATCGGGCCGGACCAGAGCTGGATGACCACCGAGCAGTTCTTCGAAGCGATTGTCGACAATCTGGAGACGGAGATGGGCGCCTGGGCATGACGGCGCCCCTGCGCCCGCCCCCGGAACTCCCTGCGCAACCCGCTGCGCGGGCATGAGCAAGGCCCGCCTCGAAGTCCGTCAGGCGGTCCCCGGTGACGTCATCCGCATCGCCGCGCTGGTCAAGCGCGCCTATGACGACCTGGCGCCCTATACGCGCAGCGAGATTCGCGGGCAGCTGAACAATTATCCGCAAGGCTGCTTCGTCGCCATCATGGACGGCAAGCTGGTCGCCTATTGCGCCTCGATGCGGATCGCGGGCGACAAGGCGCTAAAGCCGCACAGCTGGGACGAGATCACCGGCAACGGCTATGGCAGCCGCCACGATCCGATCGGCGAATGGCTCTACGGCTACGAGATGTGCGTCGATCCGGCGGTGCGCGGGACCCGCATCGGCCGCCGGCTGTACGAGGAGCGCCGCGCGCTGGCCGAGCATCTCGGGCTGAAGGGCATCGTCTTCGGCGGGCGGATGCCCAATCTGCGCCGGCTGTGGCGGCGGGTCGATGGGCCGCAGGATTATCTCGACAAGGTGATGGCCGGCAAGCTGCACGATCCGGTGCTGCGCTTC
>JACIYY010000345.1 GCA_014359685.1 Porphyrobacter sp.
ATGGCCGCCAGCGGCGGCTGACTGACGATGGGTCCGCCGTTCGCGCCTGCTGACAGGGCCGGGTGACGAGGTCGGGTGACGGGGGCGCGGGGTTGCGGTAGACCGGCGGCGCCCCGATGCTGACCGCCCTTTCCATCCGCAACGTCGTCCTGATCGAGGCGCTCGACCTCTCCTTCGCGCGCGGGCTGGGGGTGCTGACCGGCGAGACCGGCGCGGGCAAGTCGATCCTGCTCGATGCGCTGGGGCTGGTGCTGGGCAACCGTGCCGAGACCACGCTGGTGCGCGCCGGCGCCGCCCAGGCGAGCGTCACCGCCAGCTTCGAGTTCGACGTCCTGCCGCCGCCCGTGGCCGAGGCGCTGGCCGAGGCCGGGATCGCGGCCGAGCCGGGCGAGCCGCTGATCCTGCGCCGCCGCCTGCGCGCCGATGGCGGGTCGAGGGCCTATGTCAACGACCAGCCGGTGAGCGCCGCGCTGCTGCGCCAGCTCGCGCCGGCGCTGGTGGAGCTGCACGGCCAGCACGACGATCGCGGCCTCGTCAATCCGCGCGGCCATCGTGCCTTGCTCGACCGCTATGCCGGCGCCGATGTGGCGGCGGTGGAGGGCGCCTGGGCCGCCTGGCGCGCCGCGACCGAACGGCTGGAGACGGCGCGGGCCGCGATCGAGGCGGCGCGGGCCGAGCAGGACCTGCTGCTGGCCCATCTGGCCGAGCTGACCGCGCTGGAGCCGGTGGCGGGGGAGGAGCAGGCGCTCGCGCTGGCGCGCGCCGACATGCAGAAGGGCGAGAAGCTGGCCGGCGACCTCGACAGCTTGCGGCTGGTGTGGGACGGCTCCGATTCCGCGCTCGCGCAGCTTCGTGCCGCGGCCCGCCGGCTCGACCGGATCGCCGACCAGCACCCGCTGCTGGCCGAGGCTCTGGCCGCTCTCGACCGTGCGGTGATCGAGGCCGGCGAGGCGGAGGAGCGGCTGGAGGCGGCGGCCGAGGCGCTGAGCTTCGATCCGGCCGAGCTGGACCGCGCCGAAACCCGGCTGTTCGAGCTGCGCGCGCTGGCCCGCAAGCATGGTTGCGCGGTCGACGACCTGCCCGAACGGATGCATGCGCTGCGGGGCCGGCTGGAGGCGATCGAGGCCGGCGATGCGGCTCTCGCCGATCTCGAGCGGGAAGCGCGCGAGGCCGGCGACCGCTATCGCCAGCGCGCCGCCGCGCTGCACGCGCTGCGCGCCGAGGCGGCGGCGCGACTGGACGCGGCGGTGGCGGGGGAGCTGGCGCCGCTGAAGCTCGATGCGGCGCGCTTCCGCACGGCTGTCAGCGCGGTGCCGGAGGAGCGCTGGGGGCCGCATGGCAGCGATACGGTCGAGTTCCTGATCGCGACCAATCCCGGTGCCGATTTCGGCCCGCTCGCCAAGATCGCCAGCGGGGGCGAATTGTCGCGCTTCATCCTGGCGCTGAAGGTGGCGCTGGCCGAACAGGGCGGGGCGGCGACGGTGATCTTCGATGAGATCGACCGGGGCGTGGGCGGCGCGGTCGCCAGCGCCATCGGCGAGCGGCTGGCGAGGCTGGCCGGCGGCGGCGCGGGGGAGGGCGGTCAGCTGCTGGCGGTCACCCACAGCCCGCAGGTCGCGGCGCGCGGCACCCGGCATTACCTGATCGCCAAGGCGAGCGAGGGCGCGGAACAGGGGCTGGTGACGCGCACCTCGGTCACGCTGCTCGACGCTGCCGGCCGGCAGGAGGAGATCGCGCGGATGCTGTCGGGCGCACAGATCACGAGCGAGGCGAGGGCGCAGGCCGAGCGGCTGCTGGAGGGGGTGTGACCGGGCGGGCAACGGACGATGGCGCGCCGCATCCGCTCGACCGGCCGGTCTGGCATGCGCTGACCACCCGGCAGGCTGCGCTCACCTCGGCGCAACCGGGGGCGCAACCGGGGGCCACCAGCGCGGCGGTGCGGATCGATCCCGCCTTCGGCCCCTTCGCCG
>JACIYY010000346.1 GCA_014359685.1 Porphyrobacter sp.
CCGCTCCACATGGCCGATTACCGGCGTTTCTGGGTGGCGCGGTTCTTGGCGGTGTTCGCCACCCTCTCCACCGTGGTGCTGATCGCCTACCAGACCTACGACATCGCGCGCGCCGATTACGGGATGGACCGGCCAGAGGCCGCGTTCATGCTGGGCCTGCTGGGCGCCACGCAATTCGTGCCGCTGTTCCTGCTGACGCCGGTGGCCGGGTTGGCCGCAGACCGGTTCGACCGGCGCCGGGTGGTGCTGTTCGCCAACACCGCCGACGCGGCGATCGCGCTGGCGCTGGCACTGGCCACTTGGCACGATGCGCTGACCCTGCCGCTGCTGTTCGCACTCGCCGCCGCGCATGGCGCGGCACGGGTCTTCAACGGTCCGGCGCTGTCGGCGATCGCCCCCAACATCGTGCCCGCGCGCCTGCTGCCGCGCGCCATCGCGCTGTCCTCGATCGCCTGGCAGGCCGGCAGCGTCGGGGGTCCGGCGATCGGCGGGCTGCTGTTCGGGTGGAACCCGTCGGCCCCCTATTTCCTCTCGGCCGGCCTGGTGCTGGCCTCCGGCGTGCTGATCTCCACCGTCCGCCCGGTCCGCGCCCGGCACGATGGGCCGCAGGTCCATCCGCTGCGGCAGATCACCGAGGGCTTCCGCTACGTCAAGAACGAGCGCTTCCTGCTGGGCTGCATCACGCTGGACCTGTTCGCGGTGCTGCTGGGCGGGGCGACGGCGATGCTGCCGGTGTTCGCGCGCGACATCCTGATGGTCGGGCCAGAGGGCCTGGGCGTGATGCGCGCCGCCCCTGCCGCCGGCGCCGGACTGGTGGCGGCATTCCTCGCCCTGCGCCCGATCGAGCGCGAGGTCGGCGCCAAGATGCTGTGGGCGGTGGTCGCTTTCGGCGCGGTCACCATCGCCTTCGCCCTGTCGCGCAACTTCCTGCTGTCGCTGGCGCTGCTGGCGCTGCTGGGTGCGGCCGACATGGTCAGCGTGTTCATCCGCACCTCGCTGGTCCAGCTCAACACGCCCGACAGCAAGCGCGGGCGCGTGTCGGCGATCTCCGGGCTGGCGATCAGCGCCTCCAACGAGCTGGGGGAGCTGCAATCGGGGTTGGCGGCGGCGGTGCTGGGGGCTACAGGAGCGGTCGTGTTCGGCGGCGTGGGGGCGATCATCGTCACCGCGATCTGGGCGGTGATCTTTCCCGAATTGCGGCACGCGCGCGAGTTCAGCGCCCAGTTCCTGCGCGATGACGCGAACCGGCAGGAGGATGCCGCGCTGCCGCAGCGCGGCGGAGAGGAGCGAAGCCCATGAAAGCGCAAGACGTTCTTGGCACCATCGGCAACACGCCGCATATCCGGCTGGCCCGCCTGTTCCCCGACCATGAGGGGTGGGTGAAGAGCGAGCGGGCCAATCCCGGCGGCTCGATCAAGGACCTCATCGCGCTCGCCAGGGTG
>JACIYY010000347.1 GCA_014359685.1 Porphyrobacter sp.
TCCGCTGAGACCCTTCTTTTCCACCTCAGCGACATCCATTTCGGGCTGGAGGACCGCCGCGCGCTCGACTGGGTGAAGCAGGAGATTGCCCGGCTGCGGCCCGATGCGGTGGCCATCACCGGCGACCTGACGATGCAGGCCCGGTCGCGCGAATTCACCGCCGCCTGCCGCTGGATCCAGTCGCTCGACGTGCCGGTGACGGTCGAGGTCGGCAACCACGACCTGCCCTATTTCAATCTGGTGGAGCGGTTCTTCGCCCCCTACCGCCGGTTCCGCGCGATCCAGGGACTGGTGGAGCGCGAGATCGACCTGCCGGGGATCGCCATCGTGCCGCTGAAGACCGCCACGCGCGCCCAGCCGCGGCTCGACTGGTCGAAGGGCTGGATCACCGATGCGGCGCTGGCCCGATGCCTTGCCGCGATCGATGCGCTGCCGCCGGGCACGCAAGCGCTGGTGGCCGCCCATCATCCGCTGCGCGAGGTCGGGACCGCCGGCACTGCGCTGACCCGCGGCGGACGCAAGGCGCTGGCGGCGCTGGCGCAGCGTCCGGTGCTCGGGGTGCTGAGCGGCCACGTCCACGACCCGTTCGACTTGGTCGAGACCACCATCCATGGGGGCGTGCGGATGATTGGCGCGGGCACGCTGTCGCGGCGGGTCCGCTCCACCCCGTGCAGCTTCAACGAGCTGCGCTGGAACGGCGAGCGGCTGGAGGTATGCGTGCGCAACCTGGCCGATGTCGAGACCCCGGCGATGCAGATCGACGATGTGCCCGAGGACGCGACGCCCCCGCGCCGGCCGGGCGAGCCGGTGGCCCCGGTCAACCAGGTGCCCGCGACCGACCCGCCCGTCCACTGACTGGCGGATGGCGCGGCTGACGCGAAAAGGGCGGCCCTGCAGGACCGCCCTTGCTTGCTCGATGCTGGCGAAGACGCTTCAGCGCTTCGAGAACTGGAAGCTGCGGCGGGCCTTGGCGCGGCCGTACTTCTTGCGCTCCACCACGCGCGGGTCGCGGGTGAGGAAGCCGGCGGCCTTGACCGCCGGGCGCAGCGTCGGTTCGAATTTCGACAGAGCCTGGCTGATGCCGTGCTTGACCGCGCCGGCCTGCCCCGACAGGCCACCGCCCTTGACCGTGCAGATCACGTCGTACTGGCCTTCGCGCTCGGCAATCTCGAACGGCTGGTTGATGACCAGTCGCAGCGTCGGGCGGGCGAAATAGACCTCCTGGTCGCGGCCGTTGATGGTGATCGTGCCCTTGCCGGGCTTGATCCACACCCGCGCGACCGCATCCTTGCGCCGGCCGGTGGCATAGGCGCGGCCCTGCGCGTCGAGCTCCTGCTCGCGCAGCACGGCGGCGGGGCCGGTGCGGATCACCGGCGCGGGCGTCTCGCCATCAGCCGGGGCGGTGGCGCCGGCATTGCCGGTGATGGTCTTCAGGTCCGCGAGATCGGACACGGTATCGGGGGTCTCGGCCATTATGCGCCAACCTTGTTCTTGCGGTTCATCGAGGCGATGTCGAGCGGGGCGGGCTGCTGCCCGGTATGGGGATGATCGGTGCCGGCATAGAGGTGCAGCGCCTTCATCTGCTGGCGCCCGAGCGGGCCGCGCGGGACCATTCGTTCCACCGCCTTTTCCAGCACCCGTTCCGGGAACCGGCCGCCCAGCACCTTGTCGGCGGTGACCGCCTTGATGCCGCCGGCATAGCCGGTGTGCTTGTAGTAGACCTTCTCCCCCAGCTTCTTGCCGGTGAAGCGGACCTTGTCGGCATTGACGATCACCACGTGATCGCCGCAATCGACATGCGGGGTGTAGCTGGGCTTGTGCTTGCCGCGCAGGATGTTGGCGACGATCGAGGCGAGCCGGCCGACGACCAGCCCTTCGGCATCGATCAGGTGCCAGTTCTTCTCGACCTCGGCCGGTTTGATCGACCGGGTCTGCTTGCTGAGCGCCTTCATGGCTGCTGTCATCCTCGAAAATAGGTCGTGCGAAGGTCCGCCGGTGGGGGCGGGAAGCGGGCTCTTTGTCGGCTGGACCTGCGAAAGTCAAGCAAAACGGCGGCTTTGCGGCCGGGTAAAATGATACCGCAGGAGAGGTCAGGCGAGCGGTTCGAGGGTCCAGCGCTCGATCGTGCGCCGCTCGCTGCCGGCGATCTGAGTCATCACTTCGCGCTGCGCAGCCCGCATCAGCCCGGTCGCCGGCTCCGCCTGCGCCGAATAGGATATGGTGACGCGCCCCTCCTCGCCGCCGGGCAGCGCCAGCAGGCGGGTGTCGCGGCTCTCGTCGCCGTGGGGGGCGAACAGGTCATGCGGCAGGTGGGTCAGCAGCTGGGCGAGATTGTCATGCACCGAGCTGATGAAGGCGGTCAGCGACGCCTGCTCGGCGGCAGGCGTTTCCAGCCGCTCGATCCGCGCGAGAGCCGTCTCGACCAGATGCTCGTGGCCGGGCACAGCCGCTTCCCCGGGAGCGCTTTCGATCAGGCCGCGGCGGTCGAGGCAGATCGGGAACAGGCCCCATTCGCGCCGCTCCCGCTCGATCTGCGCGAAGGCCGCCAGCGCCTCGGGCGCATCGACCGCGACCGCCACCTGCTGGCCATCGACGCAATAGCCGTTTTTCTCCGGCAGGAAGTGGATGGCAAAGCGGCGGCTGACGGAGAAGGCCGCACCGTCGGCCATCGACCGCTCCAGCACGCGCGTATAGGCGTAGGGGCCTTGCGGCGGGACGAACAGCCCGGACGGCCGGGCGCGGGCGGGAGACCAGCCGCCGGCGAGCGGCAGCGCCAGCGCGGCGGCTGCGGCACGCAGCACCTGCCGGCGATCATGCGCCATCTGTCAGGCCCCTCGTTCCGCCCGGCGATCCCGTCCCCGCCGGCGAGCCGACCGCATGCGCGCCCCAGGCGACGCTGGCCACCAGCAGCGCGCCCACCAGCTGGTGCAGCACCGCCAGCCACAGCGCCATTCCGCTCAGCACCGTGGCGATGCCCAGCAGCACCTGCAGGCCGACCGCACTCTGGATCGCGATCGAGGCCGACCGCGCGCCGGCCCGCCTCGCCCGCCGCGCCAGCCACACCAGCGCGGCGAAGGCGATGAAGGCCCACCAGCGATGGAGGAAATGGAGCAGGAACGGATCGTGGGTCAGCGCCCGGACCACGCCGCGCGACCAGTCCACCTCGGGCACCAGCCGACCCTGCATCAACGGCCAGCTGTCGGAGGCGTGCCCGGCGTTGAGTCCTGCCACCCACGCGCCGAGCAGCAGTTGGATGAACAGCACCGCGCCCGCCAGCGCGGCCGGTGCGATCACCCGCGCGCGGGCGCCACCCCGCGCTCCGGCGCCGCGCGCGAGCGCCCGCAGGTCGAGCGCGGCCCACACCAGCCCGGCCAGCGTGACCAGCGCGGTCAGGAGGTGGACCGAAAGCCAGAAATGGCTGACATCGGTCGCCTGTCCGCCAAGGCCGGAGCGGACCATGTACCACCCGAACACGCCCTGCAGGCCGCCCAGCGCCAGCAGCGCGAGCAGCCGCCCCTTGGTGCCGGCGGGAATCGCCCCGATCGCCCAGAACAGAGCCAGCGGCAGCGCAAACGCGAGGCCAATCAGCCGCCCCAGCAGGCGGTGCAGCCATTCCCAGAAATAGATCGTCTTGTAATCGGCCAGCGTCATGCCCGCCGGGCCGTTGATCTGGGTATATTCCGGGATCCGGCGGTAGGCGGCGAATTCGGCCTCCCACTGCGCCTCGGTCAGCGGAGGGATTGCGCCGGTCACCGGTTTCCATTCGGTGATCGACAACCCGCTCTCTGTCAGCCGGGTGATGCCGCCCACCGCGACCATCACCACCACCAGCGCCGCGACCACCCACAGCCAGCGCGCGACCGCCAGCGGACGCGAGCGGTCAGCATGGTCAGCGTTCGTTCCTGCGGGCAATCGGATCGGCACGTCCATTTCGTTCACGCTCTGCGCCGGGCGGCGGCAAATCGCAAGCGTCGTCGGGCGGTTAACAATCGCTGCTGCCCCCTTGCGCAATGATATATGGTTACATAGATGGCCCGCGATGACGACTCCCACCCTTCTCCGCCGGCCCGGCCGGCTCGACGGTCTCGGCGTGCTGCTGTCGGGCCTGTGCGCGGTCCATTGCCTCGCCGGGGTGGTGATCGTCGTCGGGCTGGGGCTGAGCGGCGGCGTGCTGCTGGCGCCGGAAATCCACCGCATCGGCCTGGCGCTGGCGGCCGCGATCGCGGCGCTGGCGATCGGCCTCGGTGCGCGGCGCCACCGCCGGGCGGGGCCGCTGCTGGTGGCAGGCGCCGGGCTGGCCTGCATGGCCGCCGCGCTGGCCGCCGGGCATGGCGTGGCGGAGGCGGTGCTGACCGTATGCGGCGTGGCGCTGGTCGCGGTCGGCCACCTCCTCAACTTGCGCCGGGCGTAGCGCGCGCTATCTCGCGTCAGTCATGACCGAGAGCCTCCGCACCCTGACCGTCAACGGCGCACCGCGCCGCTCCGCCGCCCCCACCATCGCTGCCTTGGTGCGCGAATTGTCGCTGGTGCCCGACAAGGTCGCGGTCGAGCACAACGGCACGATCATCGCTCGCTCGACCCTGGCCGAGACCCCGCTGGCCGAGGGCGACGTGGTGGAGATCGTCCATTTCGTCGGCGGCGGCGATCATCCGCCGGCCACAGCGGCGCAGGACGAGGATGGCTGGAGCGTCGCCGGCCGCCGCTTCCGCTCGCGCCTGATCGTCGGCACCGGCAAGTACAAGGACTTCGCCCAGAACGCCGCCGCCGTGGCGGCCAGCGGGGCAGAGATCGTTACCGTGGCGGTGCGGCGGGTCAACATCTCCGACCCCGCAGCGCCGATGCTGACCGATTTCATCGACCCCAAGACCATCACCTACCTGCCCAACACCGCCGGCTGCTTCAGCGCCGAGGAGGCGGTGCGCACGCTGCGGCTGGCGCGCGAGGCGGGCGGCTGGGAGCTCGTCAAGCTCGAGGTGCTGGGCGAGGCGCGGACGCTCTATCCCGATATGCGCGAGACGCTGCGCGCGACCGAGATCCTGGCCAGCGAAGGCTTCAAGCCGATGGTCTATTGCACCGACGATCCGATCGCCGCGCGCCAGCTGGAGGAGGCCGGCGCGGTGGCGATCATGCCGCTGGGGGCGCCGATCGGCTCGGGGCTGGGGATCCAGAACCGGGTCACCATCCGCCTGATCGTGGAGGGGGCGAGCGTGCCGGTGCTGGTCGATGCCGGGGTCGGCACCGCCAGCGACGCGGCGGTGGCGATGGAGCTGGGCTGCGATGGGGTGCTGATGAACACCGCCATCGCCGAGGCGAGGGATCCGGTGCGGATGGCGCGGGCGATGAAGCTGGCGGTGGAATCCGGGCGCGAGGCCTATCGCGCCGGGCGGATGGCGACCCGCCGCTATGCCGATCCATCGAGCCCGCTCGCCGGGTTGATCTGAGCGCAGAGGGAACGGCGGCGGGGGACCGGCGGCGGGGTCAGGGTTGACGGCGCGTTAACCTTTCGGCGCGATGATCGCTCATCGCCACCGGAGGGCTCTTTGGCCGACATCGCCGCCGCATCGCTGATCATCGCCGAAATGGGCGAGTTCGCCCGCTTCGCGCCGGACGAGCAGGCGGCGATCGAGGACAGCCTCGCGCTCGCCTTCGCCGGCGACGGAGACGTGGCGCCGGGCGAGCGGCGCAGCGCCTATCGCGCCTTGCTGGCGATGCGCCCCGGCATGCCGCGCGTCGAGGCGCCGGCGGGCATGGAGCCGTTCATGGCGGCGCTGCTGCGCGCTTCCGCGCTCGACCTGGCGGATGGCCCTATCGCCAGCTTCGCCGCCTATCGCTTCCTTTATGAAAGGCTGCTGGGCGCGGCCGTGCGGCCGTGGTTGCCGGCCGCCTTCTGCGCCGCCGCCGCGCTACCGCAGCTTGCGCCGGAGCGGCGGAGGGCGCTGCTCCGCACGCTGAGCGAAGGCGCCGCGACCGCCCCCGGCTGGTCTGCGGTCGAGCCGCGCTTCGTGCCCCGCGCCC
>JACIYY010000348.1 GCA_014359685.1 Porphyrobacter sp.
TGCCCCCGCCTCGGTTGCTGCGGCGACGGAGAGCGCCAGTCCCGGTCTGGTCACCGCCGCCGATCCGCGCGCGGCGGAGGCCGGCGCGGCGATGCTGCGGCAGGGCGGCAGCGCCACCGACGCGGCCATCGCCACCATGCTGGCGCTGAGCGTGGTGGAGCCGCAAAGCTCCGGCATCGGCGGCGGCGGCTTCTACGTCCGCGCCGCGCCCGATGGGACGGTCGAGACCGTCGACGGGCGCGAGACTGCCCCGGCCGGCGCCGACCCCGCCTGGTTTCTCGGCCCCGACGGTGCCCCGCTGGGCTTCGAGCAGGTCGTCACCACCGGCCTCAGCGCCGGGGTGCCGGGCAACATCGCGCTCGCCGCCCTGGTCCATCAGCGGCACGGGCGGCTGCCTTGGGCGGCGCTGTTCGCGCCCGCCATCGCGCTGGCCCGCGACGGTTGGGCGCTGACCCCGCGCTTCGTCGGCGCGCTCGACCGCAGCCGCACCAGCGCGGCCCACGATCCCGCCGCGCTGGCGCTGTTCTACGACGCCGAGGGCGCTCCGCTGCCGGTGGGCACCGTGGTTCGCAACCCGGAACTGGCCGCCACGCTGGAGGCGATCGCAGCCGGCGGCCCGGCGGCTTTCTATCGCGGTCCGCTCGCCAGCCAGATCGCCGCCGAGGTCGCGGCCGAGACCCCGCGCCCCGGCGCGATGACGGCCGCCGACGTGACCGGCTATCAGGCGATCGCCCGCGATCCGGTGTGCGGGCTCTATCGCCTGTACCGCATCTGCGGGATGGGGCCGCCCTCCTCGGGCGCAACCACCGTCTATGCGATCCTCAAGCAGCTCGAAGCCACGGACCTCGCCGCGCTCGGCCCGCAATCGCCGACCTTCTGGCACCTGTTCGCCGAATCGCAGCGGCTCGCCTATGCCGATCGAGAGCGCTACCTCGCCGATCCGGCCTTCGTCGCCGTGCCGGTAGCGGGCCTGACCGATCCCGCCTATCTGGCCCGGCGCGGCGCGCTGATCTCCGTCGCCGCGACCATGGCCGAGGTGCGCGCGGGCGAGGTCGCCGGCGCCGCGCGGCTGGCCGATGGCGACGAGCCGGAGGAGGGCGGCACCTCGCACTTCGTCGCCCGCGACCGGTCGGGCGCGGTGGTCAGCTACACCTCCACGATCGAGAGCGCCTTCGGCTCGGGCATCATGGTCGGCGGCTTCTACCTCAACAACGAGCTGACCGATTTCAGCTTCGTGCCGACGGCCGATGGCCGGCCGGTCGCCAACCGGGTGGAGGGCGGCAAGCGGCCGCGCAGCTCGATGGCGCCGACCGTGGTCTATGCGCCCGACGGACGGCTGGTGCTGGCGGCCGGCGCGGCGGGCGGGGCGACGATCCCGGTGCAGGTCGCGCGCATCCTGATCGGAGTGATCGATTTCGGCCTGCCCGTGGACCAGGCGCTGGCGCTGCCGGTGCTCTATTCGCCCGCCGAGACACTGGTGGTCGAACAGGGCACCGCGCTGGAGGCGATGATCCCGGCGCTCCAGGCACTGGGGCACCAACAGGTGATCGCGCGCGAGCTGCCGCTGAAGGCCAATGCCGCGCTGCTCGGCGCCGATGGCTGGAGCGGCGCCGCCGATCCGCGCAGCGAGGGCGTCTCGCTCTCCGAATAGCGCAGCTTGCGGCAGCCGGGGCGCTCGCCTAATCCGCGATCCGGGCCGTGCCGCAGCGCGCGGCGCGAGAGGGAGAGGCGGTGACGGTCCAGCTCGGCGATGGCGCGGCGACGGCGAGCAGCCTGGTGCGCCTGTTCCTCGATCGGGCCGATGCCTTCGGCGAGCGCCCGTTCCTCGCCAGCCGCCGCGATGGCATCTGGCAGAGGCAGGACTGGGCCAGCGTCGCACGACAGGTCTGCCTGCTGGCGCAGGGGCTGCGCGGGCTGGGGCTGGAGGACGGCGACCGGGTGGTGATCGTCAGCGAGAACCGGCCCGAATGGTGCATCGCGGACCTTGCGATCATGGCCGCCGGCTGCGTCACCACCCCGGCCTATACCACCAACACCGCGCGCGATCATGCCCATGTGCTGTCCGACAGCGGGGCGCGCGCGGTGATCGTCTCCAACGCCCGGCTCGCTGCGCCGCTGGCGGAGGCGATCGCCGCCGACCCGGCCTGTGCGGTCGAGCACGTCATCGCCATCGATCCGTTCGACGCCCAGGACCCCGCCCGCCCGGACCTCGCCCCGTTCGACCCGCCCCCATTCGACCCGGCCGGCGCGCTGGCCGCCCGCCTCCGCCGCTGGGACGATCTGCTGGCCGGCGACCCGATGGCGGCGCGCGCGGGCGTGGAGCGGCGGCTGGCGGGGATCGGCCGCGACACGCTGGCCTGCATCATCTATACCAGCGGCACCGGCGGCGCGCCGCGCGGGGTGATGCTGCATCACGGCGCGATTCTGGCCAATATCGACAGCGCGGCCGATGCGCTGATCGGCGATTACGGCGCCACCGCCAGCGACGGGCAGCCGCACCGCTTCCTCTCCTTCCTCCCGCTCAGCCATGCGTACGAGCACACCGCCGGGCAGTGCCTGCCGATCGCGATGGGGGCGGAGATCTGGTATGCCGACGGGCTGGAGAGACTGGCCGCCAATATCGAGGAGGTCCGCCCGACCCTGATGGTCGTGGTGCCGCGCCTGTTCGAGGTGCTGCGCACGCGGATCGCCAAGCAGATCGACAGGCAGGGCCGCCTGCCACGCTGGCTGCTGCACCAGGCGCTGGCGCTGGAGGAGCGCCGCGCTGCGGGGCGGAGGCGGATCGGCGATGCCGCGCTCGACCGGCTGCTGGAACGCACGCTGCGGCCCAAGATCCGGGCCCGCTTCGGCGGACGGATCGCCGCGCTGGTCAGCGGCGGGGCGCCGCTCGCACCGGAGATCGGGCGCTTCTTCCAGGCCCTCGGCCTGACCGTGCTGCAAGGCTATGGCCAGACCGAGGCGGCGCCGGTCATTAGCTGCAACTATCCCGCCGCCGGCATCCGCATGGAAACCGTCGGCCCGCCGCTGAAGGGGACGCAGGTGCGCGTCGCCCCCGACGGCGAGTTGCTGGTGAGGGGCGATTTGCTGATGAAGGGCTATTGGCGCAACCAGCAGGAAACCGCGCGGGTTCTCCAGGACGGCTGGCTCCACACCGGCGATATCGGCCATTTCGACGATGCCGGCCGGATCATCATCACCGATCGCAAGAAGGATTTGATCGTCACCGACAAGGGCGAGAACGTCTCGCCGCAGCGGGTCGAAGGGCTGCTGACCCTGCAGCCGGAGATCGCCCAGGCGCTGGTCGAGGGCGACCGGCGCCCGCATCTGGTCGCGCTGATCGTCCCCGATGCCGAATGGGCGGCCGAATGGGCCGACCGCACCGGCCATTCGGGGGCCGACCTCGCCGACCTCGCGGCGCTGCCGGATTTCCGCGCCGCGCTCCGCGACGCGGTCGAGCGCGCCAATGCCGACCTGTCGGTGATCGAGAAGGTGCGCCGCTTCGCCCTCGCCGACGAGCCGTTCGGGATCGAGAACGGCGAGATGACCCCCAGCCTCAAGACCCGCCGCCATGCGATCCGCGCCCGCTATGGCGAGCGGCTGGCTGCGCTCTACGGCCGGTGAGGGCGCGCGTCGGCGGACAGGGCGCGGGGCACGAAGCGCGGCTCGACCGCAGACCAGCCGGGGGCGATCGCG
>JACIYY010000349.1 GCA_014359685.1 Porphyrobacter sp.
TGCCGCTGCGCGAGGAGTTTGCCATGCAGCGCCTTTATCTCGAGATCGAGGCGGTGCGCTTTCCGCGGCGGCTGCGGGTCCGCTACGAGCTGCCGGCGGAGCTGGAGGAGAGCCGCGTCCCGGGCATGATCCTGCAGCCGCTGGTGGAAAACTCGGTCAAGCATGCGGTCGCACCGTCGGGCCGGCCGGTTACCATCATCGTGTCGGCGCGCGCCGAACATGGCCGGCTGGTGATCGGCGTGGCCGACGATGGGGCGGGAGCCGCGACGCGTGCCGGTCCCGACGATGCGCCATGCGCCGGCTTCGGCATCGGCCTTGCCAATGTCCGCGAGCGGCTGGAGGCGCGCTACGGCAGCGCGGCGCAGATCGTCTCCGGCCCGGTGCCGGGCGGCTATGCAACCCATCTGAGGGTGCCGTTGGTGGATGGTGGGGAGGATGCGACATGAGCGGGAACGGGGCGGCTGACGGCGGGGGTGGCGGCAGGAGCGGGGGCGTCCTGCGGACTCTGATCGTGGATGACGAGCCGCTGGCGATCGAGCGGATGCAGGTGCTGTGCGCCGAGCTGGAGCAGCTGGTGGTGGTCGGCACCGCCAGCGACGGAGAGGCGGCGCTGCGCCTGGCCGACAAGCTGCGGCCCGACCTGCTGCTGCTGGACCTGACCATGCCGGGGCTGGGCGGGCTGGCGGTGGCCCGGCAGCTCGCCCGCCGCGATCCCGCCCCGGGGGTGATCTTTGTCACCGCGCACGAGGACTTCGCTGTCCAGGCCTTCGACATCGACGCGATCGACTATGTCCTGAAGCCGGTCGGTGCGCAGCGGCTGGAGCGGGCAGTGGACCGCGCGGTCGCGCGGCGGGAGCGTGGACCGGCCGAGGCCGGCAGCTGGCTGACCGAGTTCTGGGTGCCGCACCGCTCCGAATTGCTGCGGATCGACGCCGATCAGGTCGAACGGATCGATGCCGAGCGCGACTATGTGCGCCTGCATGTCGGCCAGGGTGACGACGGGCAGCCGCGCAGCCACCTGCTTCTGCATGCGATCGCCGGGCTAGAGGGACGGCTGGACCCCGAGCGGTTCATCCGCATCCACCGCTCGACCATCCTGCGGCGCGACCGCATCCGCGGCCTGCGGCACGAAGGGCTGGGAGTGTGGTGCGTCGAGCTGGTCGACGGTAGCGCGCTGCGGATCGGGCGAACCTATCTGCGCCGGGTCAAGGCGATGGCCGGCCGGTGAGCGGACCGGTCGCCAGGCCGGCGCCGGTCAGGCGCGAAGCGGGCGGAAGGGAACAGCCGGGGTCCGCCTTCCGCCGCTCGCCGCGCTTGCCGGGCTCATCCGCCGTAGCGACGGTTGCTGATGATCTGCGCGATCTCCACCCCGGCCCGCACGCGCGCCTGACGGTAGCAGGCCTGCTCCGCAGTCGCATCGTTGACCGATCCGTCGGCACGGAACCGGCAGACGCGGAGGGCGGCCTTGCGGACCCGCCGGGTCAACTCGGCCTCGCCCTCCGGCGTGGTCAGGTCGAGATCGCCGTAAGCGACGCTGATACTCGGGGGCGCCTCGGCACGGGCCGGGGCCGCGGTGGCCGGAACGGCGGCCAACGTTCCCAGCGTGGCGGCGGCGATCGCGGCGGCCAGCAAGGTGGTCTTGATCCTCATGATCGGCGTCCTTCTCCAATGGGTTTTCCGGTGCGCCGCGCTGCTTCGGGACTGCAATGAAGCACCGCGACGCAAGAGTTTGTTTACCGAACCCGCCCCTCCCGCTCGCGCGCCGTTCGCCCGATGAGCGCGGCGGCCCGACGAAGGCGGCAGCGGTTAGACCAGCCGCCGATGCGGCCGGGCGAAGCGGCCTTGGCGGCCGACGAACGGCGTGTGCCCGCCGCAGCCCCGCGACCAATGACAACGCCGGGGTCCGGCGGGAACCCGCGTCGCTGCCGAACGCTGTGGCGGGCATGGGCGGAGCGCGGGCGATCTGGCTGGTCAACAATGCCTCCAGCGGCAGCAATGATGACGAGGCGCTGGCCGCGCTGGAGCACGCCTGCGGCAGGCACGATTTCCGCGTCGCCCACCGCACCACCTTTCCCGCGCAGGACCTGCCGAGTCCGGCGATGCTCGACGCCGCCGGGATCGACCGCGTCGCGGTGTTCGCCGGCGACGGCACGATTAACGCGCTGGTCTCTGCGCTGCGCGGATGGGGCGGCGCGGTGCTGGTGCTGCCGGGCGGGACGATGAACCTGCTGTTCCACCGCCTGCATGGCCAGCGGACGATGGAGCAGGTGGTCGCCGCCGTCGCCGCCGGCGAATGCGCGAAGGTCCGCCCGGGAATCATCCGCAGCCCCCATGGCGACGCCTATGCGGGAATGCTGGCCGGCCCCGGCACCAGCTGGAACCGGGTGCGAGAGGCGATGCGCAAGACCGCCATCGTGGAGATGGCCGAGAACACCGTGGCGGCGATTCAGGAGACGCTGGGCGGCGACCGGATCGCCTGCGTGGAGCCGCCGCTCGGGCGGCAGGACGGCTATCCGCTGCTGATGATGAGCCCCGCCGCCGGCGGCATCGACATCGCCGCCTTCCACGCCGAGACGCCGCGCGAATATCTCGAACAGACCTGGGCGCTGCTGAAGCGCAATTTCCGCGAAGGGCCGCACGATCTGCTGGGAACTGCCCCGCACCTGCGGATCGCCAGCACGAACGGGCAGCCGTTCGGTCTGCTGATCGACGGCGAGCCGGGCGAAGCGGGCCCGGTGACCGATTTTACCCTCGCCACCTGCGAGGTCGACCTGATCGCGACCGATCCCGATGTCCGCTGAGACCCTTCTTTTCCACCTCAGCGACATCCATTTCGGGCTGGAGGACCGCCGCGCG
>JACIYY010000035.1 GCA_014359685.1 Porphyrobacter sp.
CTCATCGCGACGCTGATAGCGCAGCGGACTTACCGAACCGTTGCGGAGGTTTTTTGGGGCGGCCCGTGCACCCTTCTGCCCGCCCCGCGCGTTCAACGACAACGCCAGACAGGCGACAGGGCCAGACAGGAGAGCAGCCATGAGCGATGCAAGCGCCATTCGGGAGCATATGGAGGTGATCGGGGCCGACGGGGTCCATGTCGGCACCGTCGATGCGGTCGAAGGCGGCCGGATCAAGCTGACGAAGAAGGATTCGGGCGCCCAGATCGAAGGCGCCGAGGGCGCCCATGCCGGGCACCATCACTTCATCCCCATGGGCCTCGTCGCCGACGTCGAAGGTGACAAGGTCCGCCTGAGCGCCACCGCCGCCAATGCGGTGCTGTTCGAGGAGGAAGAGGGCGGCTGAACCGCGCCGCCCTTTACCGGGGCCGCATCACTGGCAGGCCAGGCATTCGTCGTAATCGGTGCTGCCTGCCAGTTCGTACCGCGCCGGGTCGAGCGTGTTGTCGGCTTCCACGCCGCCGGCAAAGCCCGCGCGCTGCACGCTCTTGGAGCGCAGGTAATAGAGCGACTTGATGCCCTTCTCCCAGGCCTGGAAGTGCAGCATCATCAGGTCCCACTTGTCCACGTCGGCGGGGATGAACAGGTTGAGGCTCTGCGCCTGATCGATCAAGGGCGCGCGGTCGGCGGCGAATTCCAGCAGCCAGCGCTGGTCGATCTCGAAGCTGGTCTTGTAGACCGCCTTCTCCTCGGGCGTCAGGAAATCGAGGTGCTGGACCGATCCGCCCTTTTCGAGGATCGAGTTCCAGACGTTGGTCGAATCCTTGGCCTTGTCGCGCAGCAGCGCCTCCAGATAGGGATTCTTGACCACGAAGCTGCCCGACAGCGTCTTGTGGGTGTAGATGTTGGCCGGGATCGGCTCGATGCAGGCGCTGGTCCCGCCGCAGATGATGCTGATCGAGGCGGTCGGCGCGATCGCCATCTTGCACGAAAAGCGCTCCATCACCCCTGTATCCTCGGCATCGGGACAGGCGCCGCGTTCCTCCGCCAGCACCATCGACGCCTCGTTGGCGCGGGCATTGATGTGCTGGAACATCTTCAGGTTCCAGGCCTTGGCCATCGCCGTCTCGAAGCCGATATTCTTCATCTGCAGGAAGGAGTGGAACCCCATCACCCCCATCCCGACGCTGCGTTCGCGCATCGCCGAATAGCGCGCGCGGGCCATTTCCGGCGGGGCGCGGTCGATGTAATCCTGCAGCACGTTGTCGAGGAAGCGCATCACGTCCTCGATGAAGCGCTTGTCGCCGGCCCACTGGTCCCAGGTCTCAAGATTCAGCGAGCTGAGGCAGCACACCGCCGTGCGATCGTTGCCCAGATGATCGCGCCCGGTGGGCAGCGTGATTTCCGAACACAGGTTGGAGGTGGAGACCTTCAGCCCCAGCTCGCGATGGTGGCGCGGCATCATCCGGTTCACCGTGTCGGAGAACACGATATAGGGCTCGCCGGTCGCCAGCCGGGTCTCGACCAGCTTCTGGAACAGGCTGCGCGCATCCACCGTCGCGCGCACCGAGCCGTCCTTGGGGCTCCGCAGCGGCCACGGATCGCCGGCGCGGACCGCTTCCATGAAGGCATCGCTCAGCAGCACGCCGTGATGCAGGTTCAGCGCCTTGCGGTTGAAATCGCCGCTGGGCTTGCGGATCTCGAGGAACTCCTCGATCTCCGGATGGCTGACATCGAGATAGCAGGCCGCCGAACCGCGCCGCAGCGATCCCTGGCTGATCGCCAGCGTCAGCGAATCCATCACCCGCACGAAGGGGATGATGCCGCTGGTCTTGCCGTTCAGCCCGACCGGCTCGCCGATCCCGCGGACATTGCCCCAATAGGTGCCGATCCCGCCGCCCCGGCTGGCGAGCCAGACATTCTCGTTCCAGGTGGCGACGATCCCTTCCAGGCTGTCATCGACCGAATTGAGATAGCAGCTGATCGGCAGCCCGCGATTGGTCCCGCCATTGGACAGCACCGGCGTGGCGGGCATGAACCACAGCTTGGAGATGTAATCGTAGAGCCGGCGGGCATGGGCCTCGTCATCGGCATAGGCGTCGGCGACGCGGGCGAACAGATCCTGATAGCTTTCGCCGGGCAGCAGGTAGCGGTCGGTCAGCGTCTCCTTCCCAAAGACGGTCAGCAGCGCATCGCGCGACGGATCGGTCGGCACGTCGAAGCGGCGCGGGCTGATCGTCTTGGAATCGGGCTGGGCGGGCGCGGTGGCCGGCGCGGCCTGCATGGCGGCATTGGCGGCAAGGTCCTGATCCATCGCCATCGTCCCCGTGCCCTCTTTGACACCCGTTTCGGCACCCGTTCCGGCAGGGGCCGCAATGCCGTCGCCCAGCAGGTCCATCGCTGCCTGTTCGCCGTTCCTGAAATCCATGCTGGCAGTCCCTGTCTGGTTCGATTTGTCTGGTCGGTCCTATCTAGGGATTGTGGGTGTCACCCACAAACCGAACCAACACGTAGTGAATCGGAGCGATCGGCCGCGCAAGGGGGGAGCAGCGACAGGGGGCCGTCCGGGCGCCCTCCAGTCTCCCCGCCAGCTCCGCCAGGACCGCGCGACGCGTGGACCGAGCGCCATCGGCGACCAGCGCAAGCCCTGAAATGAAACTGCGGAAAACTTGCCCGCCGGGCGGCAAGGGCGGCAAGGGCGGCCGGGTTCAGGGGACCAGCACCGTGTCCCGGGCGACAGAATCGGTGTGCGGGTAATCGAGCGTGTAGTGCAGGCCGCGGCTCTCGTGCCGCCTCAGCGCACTCTGGACGATCAGATCGGCGCATTGCAGCAGGTTGCGAAGCTCGATCAGGTCGGTGGTGACGCGGAAATGCCCGTAATAATCCTCAATCTCTGCGTGCAGCATCGTGATCCGGTGGGCCGCGCGCTCCAGCCGCTTGGTGGTCCGCACGATGCCGACATAGTTCCACATGAAGCGGCGGATCTCGGTCCAGTTCTGCTTGATCACCACCTCCTCGTCCGAATCGGTGACGCGGCTTTCGTCCCATTCGCGGATCGCCGGCGGGGCCTCGAAGCGGTCCCAGCGGGCGAGGATGTCGCGCGCGGCCGCCTCGCCGAAGACGAAGCATTCCAGCAGGCTGTTGGAGGCGAGGCGATTGGCGCCGTGGAGCCCGCTCTCGGTGCATTCGCCGGCCGCATAGAGGCCGGGCAGGTCGGTGCGGCCGGCCAGGTCGATGACGATCCCGCCGCAGGTGTAATGCTGCGCCGGGACCACCGGAATCGGTCCCGCGGTCATGTCGATGCCGAGGCCGAGCAGCTTGGCATGGATGGTCGGGAAATGCTCGCGCACAAATGCCGCCGGCAGGTGGCTGATGTCGAGATGGACGTAATCGAGGCCGAAGCGCTTGATCTCCGAATCGATCGCCCGGGCGACCACGTCGCGCGGGGCCAGCTCCATCCGCTCGCGGTCGTAGAAGGCCATGAAGCGCTTGCCGGTGCGCGGATTGATCAGCCGCCCGCCCTCTCCGCGCACCGCCTCGGTGACGAGGAAGTTCTTGACCTCCAGATGGTAGAGGCAGGTCGGGTGGAACTGCATCATCTCCATATTGGCAACGCGCGCGCCGGCCCGCCACGCCATCGCGATGCCATCGCCGGTGGCGCCGCGCGGCGCGGTCGAGAACTGATAGACCCGGCCCGCCCCGCCCGCCGCCAGGATCGTCGCACGCGCGGTATAGGCGCCGACCTCGCCACTCGCTTCGTCGAGCGCATAGGCGCCCCACACCCGGCCGGAGCCGCAATAGCGCTCCTCGTTGCGGCCGGTGATCAGCTCGATGCACGACCGGCCGGGCAGCAGGGTGATGTTGGGATTGGCCTCGGCCGCCTTCAGCAGCGCCGCCTGCACCGCCTGCCCGGTGGCGTCGGCGACATGGACGATGCGGCGGTGCGAATGGCCGCCCTCGCGCGTCAGGTGCAGGCTGGCGCCCTCGGTGTTGAACGGCACGCCAAGCTCGACCAGCCGGGCGATCGCGGCAGGCGCGCGTTCGATCACGAACTCCACCGTCTCGCGCTTGTTGAGGCCGGCGCCGGCGACCATGGTGTCGCGGATATGGTCCTCGAACGTGTCGCCGGCATCGAGCACCGCGGCGATCCCGCCCTGCGCCCAGGCGGTGGAGCCGCCGGTCAGCGGCCCCTTGGCCAGCACCAGCACGTGCAAGCGCTGTGCCAGCGTCAGCGCGGCGGTCAGCCCGGCCGCGCCGGAACCGATGATCAGGACGTCATAATCGTGCCGCGCGGTTGCCATCGCGCAGCGTCATGGCGCCGCCGCCGGGGCGGCGCAAGCGGAGAGGGGCGGGTCAGGCCTGCTCGCGCACCCGGCTGGTCAGCTGAACGAACACGTCCTCCAGGTCCGGCTCGCGGGTGGTCACGTCCTCGATCGCGTAGCCGTGGCGCTGGATCGCGGCCAGCACCTGCCCGGCGCTCGACCGGTCGCGGTGATAGGTGATCTCCAGCGTGCGCGGCTCTATCATCTCGACCTTCGAGAAGGCCGGGTCGGCCGGCGGCGCGGCGATCTCGCGGTCGAGCGAGACGCGCACGATCTTCTCGCGCATCATCCCCACCAGCTCGCGCGTCGGCTTGTTGGCGATCAGCTCGCCATGGTCGATGATCGCGATGCGCTCGCACAATTGCTCGGCTTCCTCGAGGTAATGCGTGGTCAGCACCACCGTCACCCCTTCGCGGTTCAGCTCGGTCACCAGCTCCCACAGCTGGCGGCGCAGCTCGACATCGACGCCGGCGGTGGGCTCGTCCAGCACCAGCACCGGGGGCGAATGGACCATCGCCTTGGCGATCAGCAGGCGACGTTTCATGCCGCCCGACAGCGACCGTGCATAGGCATCGCGCTTGTCGGACAGATGGACCGCGCGCAGCAGCTCCTCCGACCGGCGCAGCGCCCTCGCCACGCCATACATGCCGGCCTGGTTCTCCAGCACCTCGAACGGGGTGAAGAACGGATCGAACACGATCTCCTGCGGGACGATGCCGATCGACAGCTTGCCGTTGCGGTGGTCGCGGTCGATGTCGTGGCCCCAGATGCGGATCGTGCCGCTGGTCTTCATCACCATCCCGGCCATGATGTTGATCAGCGTCGACTTGCCCGCGCCATTGGGGCCGAGCAGGCCGAAGATGCCGCCCTCCGGCACGTCGAGGCTGATGCCCTTGAGCGCCAGCTTGGCCGGTGCGCCGCGCTGGGCGGCGTATTCCTTGACCAGATTGCGGATGGCGATCGCCGGCTCGGCGGCGGACTCGGTGGCGCTCGGTTCGGGCATGGCCGCGCTGTGGCCCGCCAGCGGCGCGGCGTAAAGGGCCTGCGCGGCGGGGATTGCGGAGCGGCAGGGCCGGCGGTAGGATCGGCCGCGATGGACCCAGCGCCCGACATCAGCCCGGAAACGGCCCCCGAGATCACCTTCGTCGACACCCCCACCGTTTGGTGCGACGGCGCCGGCGACATCCGCGGCGGACCCAATGTCCGCCCCGCCGCGCTCGGCCATCCGCGCGTCTACATGCAGATCGACGAGAAGGGCTATGTCGATTGCGGCTATTGCGACCGCCGCTTCGTGCTCAGCGGCGGCCCGGCCGACCGGTCGCTGCACGAAGTGGCGCCCGGCCATCTGCCGGAACCGTCGCCGGGGCCTTGATCGCCGCGCCCCGCTCAGCGCCTGTTCATGGCGCCCCGGCCATCTCCTGAACGGAGATCGGAGACTGCCATGACAACCCTGGCCATCAAGACCCCCGCGGCGAAGGCGCTCGCCGCCATCCTTGCCGCCACCGCGCTGACCCTGTCCGCGAGCGCCGCCTCGGCCGCGACCCGGGCGGAGAAGGGCGAGGCGCGGCTGGCCAAGATGATCGAGGGCCGCGTCGCCGGCGATCCGGTGAGCTGCATCGCGACGATGAGCGGCAGCCGCCTGAAGGTCATCGATCACGTCGGCATCGCCTACGACGCCGGCCGCACCATCTATGTCGCCCGCGCCGATCGGCCGCAATCGCTCGACGGGTTCGACACATTGGTGATCGAACGCTCGGGCAGCCAATTGTGCAAGCAGGACATGATCCGCACCGTCGACCTCAACGCAGGCTTCACCACCGGAATCGTCTTCCTCGGCGATTTCGTGCCCTATACCCGCCCCGAAGCGGGCTGACCGGCGCTTCTGCCGCAATGGCGCTCGCCAAGCGGCGCTGGGCGGCGGAACTGCTCCACGTCTGGTTCCACCGCCTGAACCTGCGCGACTGGTTCGGCGGCGGCGAAGCGGTGGACGCGATGCTGCACCGCCGCTTCGCCCGCGAATGGGCGATGCTCAAGGGCCAGCCGGCGCAGCGCTTCCTGTCCGACCCGCAAATGGCGCTGGCCGGCGTGCTGCTGTTCGACCAGATCCCGCGCAACCTGTTCCGCGGCACGGCGCGGGCCTTTGCCAGCGACCGGCTGGCGCTGGCGATCGCCCGTGGCGCGCTGGCGAGGGGCTTCGACAAGGCGCTGACCGCGCGGCAGCGCCAGTTCCTCGCCATGCCGCTGATGCACAGCGAGGCGATCGCCGACCAGCGCGCCAGCCTGCGCCTCTATGCCGCCCTGCCGCCGGACCATGGCTGGGCGTTCGCGCGCCAGCATCACGCGATGATCGCCCGCTTCGGCCGTTTCCCGCACCGCAACCGGGTGCTCGGACGGCGCAGCACGCCGGCGGAGGAGCGGGCGGTGGCGGCGGGCTTCGCCTGGTAGCGGCCGGACCGGCGACCCGGCGAATGCGGCCCTGTGTTACTCCTCGCCCATCCGCAGCGCGGCGATGAAGGCCTCCTGCGGGATCGAGACATTGCCGTATTCGCGCATCCGCGCCTTGCCCTTCTTCTGCTTTTCCAGCAGCTTCTTCTTGCGGCTGATGTCGCCGCCATAGCATTTGGCGGTCACGTCCTTCCGCAGCGCGGCAATCGTCTCGCGGGCGATCACCTTGCCGCCGATCGCCGCCTGGATCGGGATCTTGAACAGGTGGCGCGGGATCAATTCCTTCAGCCGCTCGCACATGCCGCGCCCGCGCTCTTCCGCCACCGAGCGGTGGACGATCAGCGACAGGGCGTCGACCGGCTCGTTGTTGACGAGGATGTTCATCTTGACCAGATCGCCTTCGCGCAGGCCGATCTGCTCGTAATCGAAGCTGGCATAGCCGCGGCTGATGCTCTTCAGCCGGTCGTAGAAGTCGAACACCACCTCGTTCAGCGGCAGCTCGTAGGTCACCTGCGCGCGCCCGCCGACATAGGTGAGGTCGGTCTGCACCCCGCGCCGGTCCTGGCACAGCTTGAGGATCGAGCCGAAATATTCGTCGGGGGTGTAGATCGTGGCCCTGATCCACGGCTCCTCGATCCGCTCGATCCGGCTGGGGTCGGGATAATCGGCCGGGTTGTGGAGCAGGATCTCGGCCGCATCCTCGGTCCGCGAGGCGCGCAGCGCGATCCGGTACACCACCGAAGGGGCGGTGGTGATGAGGTCGAGGTCGTATTCGCGGCTCAGCCGCTCCTGGATGATCTCGAGGTGCAGCAGGCCGAGGAACCCGCAGCGGAAGCCGAAGCCCAGCGCCGCGCTGCTCTCCATCTCGTAGCTGAAGCTGGCATCGTTCAGGCGTAGCCTGGCGATGCTCTCGCGCAGCTTCTCGAAATCGGCGGCATCGACCGGGAACAGCCCGCAGAACACCACCGGCTGGACCTCCTTGTAGCCGGGCAGCGCCTCGGTCGCGCCGTTCCTGACCGTGGTGATGGTGTCGCCGACGCGGGCCTGCTCGACCTCCTTGATCTGCGCGGTGATGAAACCGATCTCGCCGGGGCCGAGTTCGGGCAGCTCGACCCGCTTGGGCGTGAAGCAGCCGACGCGGTCGACCAGATGCTCGGTCCCGCCTTGCATGAACTTGACCGGCAGACCCTTCCTGATGACGCCGTCGATCACCCGCACCAGGATCACCACGCCCAGATAAGGGTCGTACCAGCTGTCGACCAGCATCGCCTTCAGCGGTGCCTCGCGCTCGCCCTTGGGCGGCGGGATGCGGCGGACCAGCGCCTCCAGCACGTGCTCGATCCCGATCCCGGATTTGGCGCTGGTCAGCACCGCCTCGCTGGCATCGAGCCCGATCACCTCCTCGATCTCGGCCTTGACCTTCTCGGGCTCGGCGGCGGGCAGGTCGATCTTGTTGATCACCGGCACGATCTCGTGGTCGTGCTCGATCGACTGATAGACATTGGCCAGCGTCTGCGCCTCCACCCCTTGCGCGGCGTCCACCACCAGCAGCGCGCCCTCGCAGGCGGCAAGGCTGCGGCTGACCTCGTAGGCGAAGTCGACATGGCCGGGCGTGTCCATCAGGTTGAGCTCATAGGTCTGCCCGTCCCGGGCGGTGTAGGTGAGCCGCACGGTCTGCGCCTTGATGGTGATCCCGCGCTCGCGCTCGATATCCATCGTGTCGAGCACCTGCTCGCTCATCTCGCGCTCGGCCAGCCCGCCGGTGAACTGGATCAGCCGGTCGGCCAGCGTCGACTTGCCGTGGTCGATATGGGCGATGATGGAAAAGTTGCGGATGTGCGAAAGCTCGGTCATCGTCGGCCGTTAGCAGCGGGCGGGCGGCTTGGGGAGTGGGGGCATCAGGCTTGCCCTTGCAGCCCTTGCCGCCGCCGCCGCTAGTGGTTAGAACGCAACGGAGGTGAAAACAGGGAGAAAACATGCGCCGATTTGCAATACTGCTGGCCGCGATTGTCGTTGCTGTTCCAGCTTATGCTCAACGTGATCGTCAGCCCGAGGTCAGCGCCGAAGCCTTGAAAGCCATGCAGACTCACGAGGTGAGTGCGACCATCGATCGCACATTCAGCGCCGTGGTCAGCGCTTTGGCGGATAGAAACTATGCTATCGAATCGGCGAATAAGGATGCGGGCTTAATCACCGCCACAGAAAACACTAAATCTAAAATGTCCGGTCTGGGCATGGCTACGCGACAAAATACCATCAAGCTGTCCATAGTGGTTTCTAGTTTGGAGAGTGGGAGAAGCCGAATCCGTATCAACGCTATCGACAACTACGTTTATACATATCACGGCAAGAAATACCGCGACGAAAATACGCCCGTAAGTACTGCTACGGTATATTCGGATTTGTTCGCAGCTATCGATGGCGCTTTGTCATGACGACTGTGGCTTGGCGTTTTACTTTTCCATCAGAGCTCGGTGATGGTCGACTAGGTTTGGTCAAAGAGCCAAGCGGCACTGTGATTTGCCACATTGAGGACGAGTCTGAAGCGCGACAATCTGCCGAAAAGATTTTTGGTCCTCATGCATCTGATATATTAGATGTATTTCGCGAAGCGCCAGTTCTTGGCGCCGGGAGAGCGCACTGTCTGGGCAGCGTTCAAGGCCCCAGAGCACCGTCACCCAGCATTTTGGGAAGTCGACGGCAACGCGGTTTAGCTAGCCGTTTGACCACTTCCTATAAATTTCTAGTGGTTAGAACGCAACGGATGAGTCCCGCCAAAAGAGCTCGCCAAGACGCAGAATTCCGCGCATCCTTTGGGTGCCATCTGTCTGAATCTAACCACTAGGCTCCCGCGCAGGCCTGCAGCGGAGAGGAACGCCCCCATGCGCCATATCGCCATCGTCGGCTCCGGCCCGGCCGGCTACTACACCGCAGAGGCCGCGCAGAAGCATTGGGGCGAGGATGCGCGGATTGACATCTTCGACCGCCTGCCGGTGCCCTTCGGCCTGATCCGCAGCGGCGTCGCGCCTGATCACCAATCGATCAAGGCGGTCTCGAAACGCTACGAGAAGGTCGCGCTGACCGACAATGTCCGCTTCGTCGGCCATGTCGCGGTGGGCGAGGATGTCTCCATCGCCGAACTGCGCGGCCTCTACGATGCGGTGGTGCTGGCGACCGGCGCGCCCGGCGACCGGCCGATGGGCCTTCCCGGAGAGGACCTCGCCGACGTCTTCGGCAGCGCCGCCTTTGTCGGCTGGTATAACGGCCACCCGCATTTCGCCGGGCTCGACCCCGACCTGTCGGGGCCGAGCGCGGCGATCGTGGGCATGGGCAATGTCGCGCTCGACGTGGCGCGGATCCTCGCCAAGACCCCGCAGGAGCTCGCCGGCAGCGACATCGTCGCCCATGCGCTGGCGGCGCTCGAGCGGTCGGGCGTGCGCCGTGTCCGCGTGCTCGGCCGGCGCGGCCCGCACCAGATCGCGATGACTCCCAAGGAGCTGGGCGAGCTGGGCGAGCTGGCGCGCGCCGCCCCGCTGGTCCATTCCGCCGACCTGCCCCCGGCCGAGGCCGACGCCGCGCTCGATCCGGGCCTGCGCAAATCGGTCGCCCATCTGCGCCATTTCGCCGCGCTGACCCCGGCGGAGCGGGCCGGCAAGCCGATGACGATCGAGTTCGTGTTCTTCGCCCGGCCGGTCGCGCTCCACGGGGATGAGGACGGCGCGGTGCGGGAGATCGAGATCGAGCGCACCCGGCTGACCGCGGAGGGCGGCTGCGAAGGCACCGGGGTGACAGAGCGGCTGCCCGCCGATCTGGTGGTCAGCTGCATCGGCTATCGCACCAGCCCGCTTCCCGGCGTGCTTTATGATCAGCGGCTGGGCCGTTTCGTCAACCAGGACGGCCGGATCGCCGCCCCGGCAGGCGGCGAGGGCGGGCTCTATTGCGTCGGCTGGGCGCGGCGCGGGCCGACCGGCACGATCGGCACCAACCGGCCCGACGGCTACGCGCTGGTGGACCTGATCGCCGCCGACCTCGCCGTCGCCCCGGCTGCGGACAGAGCGGGCCGCGCCGGCTTCGATGCGCTCGCCGCCGAGCGCGGGCTCGACGTCGTCACCTTCCGCGACTGGAAGAAGATCGAACAGGCCGAGGAACGCGCCGCCCGGGAGGGCGCGCCGCGGGAGAAGTTCGTCGATGTGGCGGCGATGATCCGGGCGCGGGGGTGAGCGCGGGCGCAGCTGTTGCCGCTGCCTCCAGATACCGGGCTGTCCTACACCCCCGCCGCCCACTATCACCGCTGCCGCTCTGTCCCCGCCACCCCGCCGCTCGGCATCGATATCAGGCGCACCCCTGCGCATGTGTTTCATCAACAAGCCCGCCGCGACTCGGGGAAACGGGTTCAGATCAGGCCCCAGGCCCGGGCGATGCTGAACAGGCTGGTGGCGATCAGCACGATCGCGACCGCGAACAGCAATGCGCGCGGCCTGATCCGCCTGACCATGACCGCGCCCAGCGGCGCCGCCATCATCCCGCCGATGATCAGGCCGAGCGTCGCGACGGTGAAGGCGGCAAAGCCCAGCGTGGCGATGAAGGTGATCGAGATCGACAGCGTCAGCAGGAACTCGGTGGTGTTGACCGTGCCGATGGTGGTCCGCGGGTCGCTGCCCTGCACCAGCAGGTTGGAGGTCACCACCGGCCCCCAGCCGCCCCCGCCCGCCGCATCCAGGAACCCGCCGACCACCGCCAGCGGACGGGTGAATTGCGGGTCCGCGACGGCGGGCCGGGCCATGCGGATCGCCTTGACCAGCAGGTAGACGCCGATGCCCGTCAGGTAGAGCATGACGAACGGCCGGGCCGCCGAGGCATCGATGCTCGACAGCAGATAGGCGCCCGCGACCCCGCCGACGATCCCGAACGGCGCGAGCCGGCGGAACAGCGCCCAGTCGATGTTGCGGTGCCAGATATGGCTGAGCCCGGAGGTGCCGGTGGTGAACACCTCCACCAGATGCACGCTGGCGCTGGCCGAGGCCGGCGGCACCCCCAGCAGGCTGACCAGCAGCGTCTGCGAGATCACCCCGAAGGCCATGCCGAGCGCCCCGTCCACCATCTGCGCGGCGAAGCCGACCGCGATGAACGGCAGGATGTCCAGGAAGGTGACGCCGGCAAGGAAATCGAACATGAGGTGGTCCTCTCTGCTGGCTCGCGCGCATCACACGCGGTGTTGCACGGTCTGGCAATCGCTGCGAATCGCCGCCGGCCGGCAATCGGGCCGGCGGTGGCGAAGGGCAAGCTGCGAAACGCTCCTTGTCGACGGCGTTGCGGGTGGCTGACGATCGGCTGAGGGGCCGGCCGCCGCGCCCTATCGCCGCAACGGGCGCGCCTCGGCCAGATGGTTGCGGATGGCGGTCGCGGCGACCCCTGCGGCGCCCATTGCGTGGCTGATCTGGTCGAGCCCGATCACCACGTCGCCGGCCGCGAACAGGCCCGGCACGCTGGTGCGCTGGTGGTCGTCCACCGCGATGCAGTCGTTGTCGCTCCGCTGCGCCCCGGCCTGCGCCGCCAGTTCGGAGCGGACGTGCGATCCCAGCGCCGGATAGAGGCTGTCGAACGCCATCCGTCCCTGTCCCGCGTCGAGCGCGATCCGCTCGCCCTCGATCGCGAAGCCGCCGCACGGCCCGGCGACGCGGGCGATCCCGGCCGCCTCCAGCTGCGCATTGCTGGCGGCGTCGAGCGCGTGCTCGCCACGCGGGCTGATCAGCGTCAGGTCGGCGGTATAGCCGCGCAGGAACAGCGCCTCCGCTGCGCCGTGGCTGCCGGTGCCGATCACGCCCACGCGCCGGTCGGTCACCTCGTAGCCGTCGCAGATCGGGCAATAGCGCAGCAGGCCGCGCGCCAGCGCCTCGTCATGCAGCGCGCCGGTCAGCCCTTCCGGCCGGAGGTTGACCACGCCGGTCGCCAACAGCACGGTGCGGGCGGGATGCGTGCCCTGATCGGTGCCGACCCAGAACGCGCCGTCCTCTCCGCCGATGCCGGTCACGCGCTCGCGCTCGATCGTGGCGCCGTACCGCTGCGCCTGTGCCCGCATCCGCGCGAGCAGCTCCTGCCCCGAGATGCCGTCGGGAAACCCGGCATGGTTGTGGGTGCAGGGGATCAGCGCGGCGCGGCTGGTGCCGCTGTCGAACAGGCGGATCGAGAGGTGGAAGCGGGCGAGATAGATCGCCGCCGTCAGCCCGGCCGGCCCTGCGCCGACGATGATGCAATCGTCCATGCGCGCTGCAACGCTTGGCGCGCCGATCGGTCCCGCCGCTGGCCCGACGCGTGCGCTTGGGCTAGCGGGCGCGGATGCCCTTTGCCGCCACCGTGTTGACGCTCTATCCGGAGATGTTCCCCGGGCCGCTCGGCCTGTCGCTGGCCGGGCGGGCGCTGGCGCGCGGCGACTGGTCGCTGGAGACCGTGCAGATCCGCGATTTCGCCACCGACCGGCACCGCACGGTGGACGACACCCCGGCCGGCGGCGGCGCCGGCATGGTGCTGCGCGCCGACGTGGTGGCGGCGGCGCTGGACAGCGTGAGCGGGCGTGGGCGCCCGGTCCTGGCGCTGACTCCGCGCGGCGCCCCGATCACCCAGGCCCGCATCCGCGCGCTCGCCGCCGGCCCCGGCGCGATCCTGCTGTGCGGCCGGTTCGAGGGCTTCGACGAGCGCATTTTCGAGGCCCGCGCGATCGAGCAGGTCTCGCTCGCCGACATCGTGCTGTCGGGCGGGGAGCCGGCCGCGCTGGCCATTCTCGATGCTTGCATTCGCCTGCTGCCCGGCGTAATGGGCGCCGCTTCCAGCGGGGCCGAGGAATCCTTCGAGGAAGGGCTGCTCGAATACCCGCATTATACCCGACCGGTGACATGGGAAGGGCGCACGATCCCCGAAGTGCTGCGATCGGGGGATCATGCGAGGATCGCCGCGTGGAGGAAAGCCCGCGCGGAGGACGATACACGGTCACGCAGGCCGGACCTTTGGGAGCGCCACAGGGGCGCTCGGGGCCAGCCTGCCTCTGGCGCGCGGCACGATGATGAAGGACATTAGACCATGGGTCTGATCCAGGAACTGGAAGCCGAGGCCATCGGCCAGCTGTCGGCCAGCAAGACCATCCCCGACTTCCGCCCCGGCGACACGCTGCGCGTCGGCGTGCGCGTGGTCGAGGGCGAGCGCACCCGCGTGCAGAACTACGAAGGCGTGTGCATCGCCCGCTCCAATCGCGGGATGGGCAGCAATTTCACGGTCCGCAAGATCAGCTTCGGCGAAGGGGTGGAACGCGTCTTCCCGCTCTATTCACCCAATATCGATTCGATCGAGGTGGTCCGTCGCGGCGTCGTGCGCCGCGCCAAGCTGTATTACCTGCGCGGCCGCACCGGCAAGCGCGCCCGCATCGTCGAACGGCGCGACAACGCGCCCAAGTGAGCGGCGTGGCGGCTCTTCCGCCGGCCCGTTTTCCTGCCTAACAAGGGGGCGCTCCGGCATCGGGCCGAGGCGCCCCTTTTGCCATGCCCTCGCCAGCGGGGTGCGCCGCCGGCGCCCCCGGCCCCGGCGAGCAGAAAGAG
>JACIYY010000350.1 GCA_014359685.1 Porphyrobacter sp.
CTCCATCGCATCGAGTCCGAAGCTGGCCCGGCGATAGGGCACCATCCGGCCGATATCGGTGTCGGCTTCGGGCCGGCGCACGGGCCGCATCTCGCCATTATAGAGCGCGCTCAGCAGCTCCAGCAGCTCGTTGTTGGTGGCGCCGCTGGGGCCGGCATAATCGCCCAGCGGCTGCGCCCCGTACTGGCCCAGCGAGGCGGCCAGCGCCTGCATGGCGGCGCGCAGCGAGCGCATGTCCTTGGGATCGGCCTCGACCTGCTCGCGCCCGCGCCGCCGCATCAGCTTGCCGGCGCGCTCCGCCAGCCCGGCCTTGCCGCGCGCCGGGCGCCGCACCAGCGTCACGAACTGGTCGTTGACGAACAGCGACCCGCTCGACAGCTTGCTGCGCCAGCGGCGGTCGATATGGGCCGCCAGCGGATCGTCGAAGCGGGCCGGCAGCTCCACCGCCACCCGGCGGCGGATGACGTGGTGATAGAGCACGAAGCGCGCATCGAGGCTCGACCGCAGCATCACCTCGCGGGTCGCCGCATGGGCGTTCAGCGCGTCGGTGTCCTCGGTCTCGAACAGCAGGCCCGGCACCTGCAGCGCGGCCATCAGCGATCCGTCGCGCAGCAGCAGCGTGTGCGAATCGACCAGCCGGGCATAGGGCAGGCGGTCGCCGGCATGCGCTTCCTTCGCGCTCCATGCGGCGGCACCCAGCCACTTGGTCTTCATCTGCTTGCTCCCTGCCTTTCTGGAGGGGTGCCCCGGGGGGCGGCTCAGCTCAGGCGGTGTAGCTGTTGCAGCCCCACCGCTTCCAGTTCTTGACGCGCGGGCACCGGCTGACCTTGGTGATCCACAGGTCGAAGATGCGCGGCTCGCGCAGGCAGGCCAGATAGCCGGCCATATGGATCACCAGGGCAGCGGGCAGCGCCAGAAAGCTCCCGGTGATCAGGAACAGCTCGGTCGTCACCGCGGCATTGATGATGAAGTAATTGTAGGTCACGCCGGCGAACATCTGCGGCCGGGTCAGCGCGCGGTGGACGGGGTGGCGGACGAGGTCCATGGCTCAGGCGCTCCGCTCGCTCACCCGACCGCCGCGGCGGACTGGATGCCGGCGACGATCGAGGCGGCGCCGAAGATGATGAACACCCCGATGATGACGGTCGCGCCGAAGCGCCAGTTCATCCGCCCGGTCAGCATCCCGAAGCCGACCGCGGCGACCGCCATCACCGCCACGGCGGTGGCGACGCTGCCCAGCAGCGTGCCCTGCATCCAGCCGAGCGCGGCATTGATCGGGCCGGACCCCGCCGGGTCCTGCGCCTGCGCGGCGGCAGGCGCGATCAGCGCCGCGACAAGGGCCAGCGAGCGGGCGAGGGGGCGCAACGGCGAAGGCATGGTTACTGGTCACTCCGGGACTGGTCGGCGAGACGGCCCATGATCGCGGTCACGTAGCCCTGCGTCTCGCGAATGCGGGGGATGCCGCCGGCGCGGATCACGCGGCCGGGTCCGGCATTGTAGGCGGCCAGCGCGCGCTCCAGATCGCCATCGAAGCGATCGATCTGCTGGCGCAGATAGCGCGCGCCGCCCTCGAGGTTGGCGAAGGGGTCGTCGGGGTTGACCCCCAGCTCGCGGGCGGTGCCCGGCATCAGCTGCGCCAGACCGCGCGCGCCGACCGGCGACAGCGCCTCGGCGCGCCAGCGGCTTTCCTGCCACACCAGCGCCTCGATCAGCGCCGGGCTGAGGTCGAAGCGGGCCGACAGCTCTGCCACCTTGGCGGCATAGGCGGCCGGCACCGCGCGCGCGCCGGCGCCGGCCAGCACCATTGCGTGCTCGGGAACCAGCCGCGCTTCTGCGGGTATTTCCGCCAGCGTCGGCGCTGCGTCAGCCCCGATGGCCCCGATGGCAAGGTCGGCCGGCAGATTGCCGGGACGCATGGCCAGGGGGCCGGCGATCCATTGCGCGGTGCCGCTGGCGTCGATTTCCAGCACGTCGGCGTGCGCCGGTGCAAACGCCAGCGCGGCCAGCCCCAGAGCGGCGGCGGCTTTGGCGACGAACAGAATCATGCGGACCCTCCAGAAGGCCGCCCATGCTTACCGCAAATGACAGCGGCGTGACAGGCGCCTTGCGCGGCCCTTGCGCGTGGAGGGCGGCCGCAGCGGCGCCGCGCCGTGGCGTGCTGCGCTGGCGGCGAATGGCGCCTGCGCCACCCGGCCGCCGTCGCTCACCGGCCGGGTGGCGGAGCCGGAACTGGGGCCGGAAGGCGGGCCGCGGGCGGAGGCGTCAGCGGGCCGCCATCTCGGCGCTGGTGGCCAGTCGGTCGAGCGCCATCCGCGCCACGCGGCGCGAATCGAGCCAGCGCCCGTCGGCCAGTTCGAGTTGGTAGCGGGTCGGGCTGTCGATCGCCGCGCGATAGGCGGCCGCGGCGCGCTCGGGGCGCCCGGCCCGCGCATAGGCGGCGCCCAGATTGATGAGCAGCGCCGGGTCTGCCGGCTCCTCCAGCAGGCGCGCCTCCAGCGCGGCGATGGCGCGCTCGGTCTCGCCATTGACCAGCGCGTCGTAGGAGACCTGCTTGTGCTCGATCATCTCGAGCTCGGGGCCGGGCAGCGAGGTCTCGGGCTGCGCGGCGAGCAGCGCGGCAAGGATCACGGATGCGATCATGGTGTCATCTCCCTTGTGTAGTCACCGCAGGAGAATGCGCCCCGCGCGCAGCCTCTGCAATAAAAATGTCATCATATCACAAATATGCAATATACCCGGCGTGCGAGCCGCCCCGCGCATGTGTTTCATCAACAAGCCACCCCAAATTTCGCGCCTGCAAAGAAAGTGTCACGAGCAGCCCCTACCCGTGCGGCGCGACGAGACATCGCATCCGAACCGATTCTCGGCCTGACATGAGGGGACCGTTTCCGTGACTCACCTGACCCGTTCGCTTGCCCTTGGCTGCTCCGTGCTGGCGCTCGCCGCCTGCGGTCCCGAAGAGATTGCCTCGCCCGGGACGGGCGGCAACATCACCATCAACAACCCCCCGGCCCCTGCGCCGTCGCCCACGCCGTCGCCCACCCCCACGCCGACCCAGGCGCTGGTGACCCCGGCGAGCGGCTGCCCGACCATCGCCGACGCCGACCCCGGTCTGGCCGAAGAGGGCACGATCACCGGCCCGACCGGCACCTATCGCGTCTGCACGCTGCCCGCGCGCTTCGACGTCTCCTCCACCCTCCCCTACGTGCCGGGCGTGCTGTACCGGATGAACGGCCGCGTCGATGTTGGCACCGATGGCGGCCCGGCCCCTGACGCCTCCGACGGCCTGACCGACACCAACGTCACCCTGACCATCCAGCCCGGTGTGATCGTCTACGCCAGCGGTGCGTCGTTCCTGAACGTGAACCGCGGCAACATGATCAACGCCAGCGGAACCGCGACCCGCCCGATCATCTTCACCAGCCGCGACAACGTGCTCGGCCTCAACACCGATGCCTCGTCCGGCCAGTGGGGCGGCCTCGTGCTGAGCGGCCGCGCCCAGGTCACCGATTGCATCGCCCCGGCGGCGACTCCCGGCACCGTCAATTGTGAACGCCAGGTCGAAGGCGCCGCCACCCCGGCGATCTTCGGCGGCGCGACCAATGCCGGCAGCTCCGGCACGCTGAAGTATGTGCAGATCCGCTTTTCGGGCTTCGTCCTGTCGGGCAATAACGAACTGCAGTCGCTGACCACCGGCGGCACCCAGCAGGACACGACGTTCGAGAACATCATGTCGTTCAACAGCTCGGACGACGGCGTCGAGTTCTTCGGCGGCTACGTCAACATGAAGCGGCTGATCGTGGTCGGCGCGGAAGACGATTCGATCGATTCCGACACCGGCGTGAAGGCCAACCTGCAATATGTGATCGCGGCCCACAACACCAACACCCACGACACGATCATCGAGGCGGATTCGGACGATCTGCGTGACGCGGTGCCGCGCCAGAACACCCGGATCGCCAACTTCACCTTCATCCAGGGCGCTCCGGCCGCATACGGGCAGGCGGCGATCCGCATCCGTGGCGGCACCGATTATGCGCTGATCAACGGCATCCTGGTCAGCCCGCAGGACGAGTGCATCCGCGTCCAGCACGCCGAGACCGTGCGCTCGGCCGAACCCTCGCTCGACGATGTCGGCGTGCCGATCTTCCGCTCGGTGGTGATGCAGTGCGGCACGCAGGCCTTCATCGGCAGCAACGGCCCGACTGCGCCGGAGGTTCAGGAGATCTTCACCACCGGCAGCACCGCCAACAGCTTCAGCTTCACGCCGACGCTGACCAACCTCTATGTCAACGGCGCCAACGAGACCGGAGTGGCTGCCGCAGATCCCAAGCAGCTGAGCAGCTTCTTCGACACCACGGACTTCATCGGTGCGGTGCGCCCGACGGATACCTGGTATCAGGGTTGGACCTGCAACTCCGTGACCGCCAATTTCGGCACCGGCAACACCGGGGCGTGCACCACCCTGCCGGTCTATACCGAGGCCTGACCCGATGGGGGCGCTCCGCAGACCAGCGGGGCGCCCGACATCGAATTGTCGGCGCGGCCCGGGTCGCGCCACCCGAGTACCGGCCCATGAAGGGATTCTGA
>JACIYY010000351.1 GCA_014359685.1 Porphyrobacter sp.
CGAGATGCGGCCCGTGCGCCGGCCCGAAGCCGACACCGATATCGGCCGGATGGTGCCCTATCGCCGGGCCAGCTTCGGACTCGATGCGATGGAGCTGCGCGGCTCTGCCGGGGCCGACGGGGCCGATTTCGCGGCCATGCTGAGCCTCAAGGACTACCCCGACGCGACCTCGCCGGGCCTGCTCGACGGGATGCTGCGGCTGCCGTTCGAGATGATCGTGTCGGAAAGCTTCGCCCCGCAGGAGCGCCAGACCGCGCGCGAGCGGATCGACCTGGCGCTGCGCCGGCTGCGCTCCGCCGACGAGGAGGCCGCTGCCGAGCGGGCCGACATGCTGGCCGCGCGCGACGGGCTGGGCGGCGGGTCGATCATCTTCGGCGACCATCACCTGACCGTGCTGGTGCGCGAGCGCGACCTTGCCCGGCTCGACGATGCGACCGCCGCCGTCGCCGCCGCGCTGGCCGATACCGGCGCCATCGCGGTGCGCGAGGATACCAATCTGGAGCCGGCCTTCTGGGGCCAGTTCCCCGGCAACGAGCATTTCCTCGTGCGCCGGGCGCTGATCTCCAGCGCCAACATGGCCAGCTTCGGCTCGCTCCACGGCTTTGCGCTGGGGCAGGCCGAGGGCAACCATTGGGGCGATGCGGTGTGCCTGCTGGAAACTACCAGCGCGACCCCGTTCTTCTTCAACTTCCACCATGGCGACCTGGGCAATTTCTCGGTCATCGGCCCGTCCGGTTCGGGCAAGACGGTGGTGATGAACTTCCTCGCCGCGCAGGCGCAGAAATTCGCCCCCCGCACGATCCTGTTCGACAAGGATCGCGGGGCCGAGCTGTTCATCCGCGGCATCGGCGGGCGGTATGACCGCATCCGGCCGGGCGAGCCGACCGGGTTCAACCCGCTTGCGCTGCCCGACGATCCGCTCAACCGCGCCTTCCTGCGCGACTGGCTGGCGGTGCTGCTGAAGGCCACCGGGCCGGAGGAGCTGGCGATCATCGCCGGCGCAGTGGATGCCGCCTATGGCAACGATCCCGGCCTGCGCCGGCTGCGCTGGTTCCGCGAGCTGCTGTCGGGCGCGCGGCGGCCGCAGCCGGGCGACCTTGCCGACCGGCTGAGCCCGTGGATCGAGGATGGCGAGCATGGCTGGCTGTTCGACAATGCCGCCGACCGGCTGGACCTTGGCTCGCGCGTGCTGGGCTTCGACATGACCGCACTGCTCGACAGCCCGCGGCTGCGGACCCCGACGATGATGTATCTGTTCCACCGCATCGAGGAGCGGCTGGACGGGCAGCCGACGATGATCCTGATCGACGAGGGCTGGAAGGCGCTCGACGACGAGGTGTTCGCCGCGCGCATCCGCGACTGGCTGAAGACGCTGAGGAAGCGCAACGCGCTGGTCGGCTTCGCCACCCAGAGCGCGCGCGACGCGCTCGACAGCCGGATCTCGACCGCCCTGGTCGAACAGACCGCGACGCTGGTGTTCATGCCGAATGCGCGGGCGCGGGCGGAGGATTATTGCGACGGCTTCGGCCTGACCGCGCACGAGCTGTCGCTGATCCGCAGCCTGCCCGCGCACAGCCGCTGCTTCCTGGTGCGCCAGCCCGATGCCAGCGTGGTGGTGCGGCTGGACCTGTCGGGAGCGCCAGAGGTGCTGACGATCCTGTCGGGCCGCGAGAGCGCGGTGCGCCGGCTCGACCTGCTGCGCGAGGCGGTCGGCGAGCATCCGGCCGACTGGTATCCGGTGCTGACCGGCCAGCCCTGGCCGGGCGAGCGCGGGGTCGACGAGGGGCATTCGGGCGAACTGCGCGCCGGCGATCCGCGCTCCGGCCATCCACGAGAGGGCGACGATTATCCGGCGGCGGAGGCGGCGGAATGAGCGCCGCCGAGGCCTGCCGGCAGGCGATGGACGGCGTCGGCAGCGGCGTCGCGGCGTCGTTGCGCGGCGTCGATTGCGCCGCCAGTGCGACCGCGCAGGCGGCGTTCGGGCGGCTGTTCGGCAGCGATGGCGCGCTGCTGACCGCGCTGCAGGTGATCCTGGCGATCTATGTCGCGCTGTTCGGCTATGCGCTGATCACCGGGCGCAGCCGGATCGGGGTCTCGGCGCTGACGCCGCGGATGATGACGCTGGGGCTGGTGCTGACCTTCGCCACCAGCTGGGCCGCCTATCAGGGCGTGGTCTGGAACCTCGCGGTCGGCGCGCCCAACCAGATCGCGGCGCTGCTGACCGGGGTCGAGGGGTCGGCGACACAGGTCTTCGCCGACAAGATCGACGTGGTGTTCGGCGCGCTGATCGAGGCCTCCGGGCCGCAGGCGATGGAGGGCGCCACCTCCACCTTCTCGCCGCCGGGCCTGCTGTGGCTGGGCGGCACGCTGCTGCTGCTGGGCACCGTCGGGGTGCTGGCGACCTGCAAGATCGCGCTGGCGGTGCTGCTGGCGGTGGGGCCGGTCTTCGTGGTGCTGGCGCTGTTCGACGGCACGCGCGGCCTGTTCACCGGCTGGCTGAAGGGGGTGGTGATGCTGGCCATCACGCCGCTGTTCGCGGTGCTGGGCGGGTCGCTGATGCTGGAGCTGGCGGTGCCGGTGCTGAGCGCGCTGGCGACCACCCCCGGCAAGATCGAGCCGCGCGCGGCGATGGCGTTCTTCATGATCGGCGCGGTCCATGCCGCGCTGATGCTGATGGTGCTGAAGGTGGCCGGCACGATGGTCGCGGGCTGGACGATGTTCGGCCTCGCCCGGCCGCGGGAGCGCGACGAGGGGGCCTCGGCCGCCGCCGGCGCGCGCGCGGCCAGCGCCGCCGTCGCGGCCGCGCCCGCCGCCGAGGCGGCA
>JACIYY010000352.1 GCA_014359685.1 Porphyrobacter sp.
AACTTCAAGGGCTGGATATCCGGATCCTTCATCTGACGGGGCAGGCGTTCGGTTCAGCAATCGTCAATTCCGGTAGCGAACGGGCGATCGATACGCAGACGACCTTGTCGATCGATCTGCGCAATGCCGGCCCGGAGATTCTGGGTTCGGCCATGCTGCGCGTCGAGGATGTCGCCACCAGCGCGCTGGCTGCTCACTTCTGAGCGCCCGGCGATCTCGACGGGAATAGCGAATGAGGAAAACCTGCGTCACGCTTCTCATGGCCGGCACGATGCTCGGCTCCCCCGGCGCTGGCGCAGGACGCGTTGGATGCTGCCGCCATGCGCGGTCAACTCGATCGAGCGATGACGATGATCGAGGAGCAGCAGCAGCAGCTCGATCGGCAGCGCGACAAGATCGCAGAGCTGCGCCGCCGCATCGATGCCGCACCCCGCTGATCTATCGCAGCGACACCTCGATCGTGGCGCCGGTCGCAGGCAGCACCAACAACGACCAGGCGGCGACCATAGACAGCTCGGTCGATGGCCGCGGCATCGGCGATCTGGAGATCACCGCACGCTATCAGCTGATAGACGGCCGCGCCGGCAGGCCTTTCGTCATCGTCAACCTGCAAGGTGTGTTCTCCACCGGATCCGACCCGTTCGCCGTGCCGCGCGACGAGCTCGGCCGGGCGCTGGAGGCCGCGACCGGGGCCGGCTTTTACGGCATCTCGCCAAGCCTCACCGCCATCCTGCCGAGCGACCCTGTCGTGCTGTTCGGCACTGCCGGCTACACCTTCAACCCGGGCAAATCGGTCGACACGATCATCCCGCCGGTCAGGATCAGTCATGTCGATCCGGGCGACGCGGTCTCGGCTTCGGCGGGGATCGGGATTTCGTTCAACCAGCGCACGTCGCTCAACATCGGCTACGCCCATTCCTGGGCGTTCGGCACGCGAACCAGGACGCAGCTGATCGAGACCACGGGAGAATGGTCGGACCCGCGCAACACCGTCAGCCGCGACCTTCAGATCGGCCGACTTCTGTTCGGCGTGACCTACCGCGCGACCGACCGGGCAAGTCTGAACTGGTCGGTGGAAGTCGGCGCGACCGAGGACGCCACAGACTTGCGCACCACGCTGAGAGTCCCCTTCATCCTGTTCAGCGGACACTGAGGGTCTGCGCCGAGATTGCTGCGGACGAGGCCCCCGAACAGGCTACCCGCCCCGTCCGGATCAGTGGAGGCAACGCCCGATGCCGGATCCGGTGCAGGAGGCCCGTGCCAAAGACCGGCGCCAGCAGGCTGTGCGAGCGGGGCGGGCGCGGCTAGGGCGGGGCGATGGTCACCACCCGTTTCGCCCCCTCGCCCACCGGCCGGCTGCATGTCGGCAATCTGCGCACCGCGCTTCACAACTGGCTGCTGGCCCGCAAGGCCGGTGGCCGCTTCCTGCTGAGGGTCGACGACACCGACGCTGCGCGCAGCGAGGAGCACTTCGTGCAGGCGATCCGCGACGATCTTGCCTGGCTGGGGCTGGTGCCCGACGGTGAGGAGCGCCAGTCGCAGCGGCTGGCGCTGTACGAGCAGGCATTCGACCGGCTGGTGGCGGACGGGCGCCTCTACCCCTGCTACGAGACCCAGCAGGAGTTGGAGCTGAAGCGCAAGGTGCGGCTGGGGCGCGGGCTGCCGCCGACCTATGACCGCGCGGCGCTGGCCATGACGGGAGCGGAGCGGGTGGAGAAGGCGGCGCAGGGCATCGCCCCGCACTGGCGCTTCCGCCTCGATCACGGCGAACCGATCGCGTGGCAGGACGGCATCCGGGGCGCGCAGCATTTCGATCCCGCGCAGCTCAGCGATCCGGTGGTGCGCCGCGCCGACGGCTCGTGGCTCTATATGCTGCCGAGCGTGGTCGACGATATCGCCATGGGCATCACCGACGTGTTGCGGGGCGAGGACCATGTCAGCAACACCGCCGTGCAGATGCAGATGTTCACCGCTTTGGGGGCCGCTCCGCCGCGCTTCGCGCACGAGGCGCTGCTGGTGGGGGCGGAGGGCAAGCTGTCCAAGCGCCTCGGCTCGCTCGACTGCGACACCTTGCGCCAACGCGGGATCGAGCCGCAGGCCCTGGCGGCGCTGCTTGCCCGACTCGGCACCTCCCGGCCGGTCGAGCCGGTCGCCTCTCGCCAGGCGCTGGTGGAGGGGTTCGATCTTGCCGATTTCGGCCGCGCCCCGGCCCGCTTCGACGAGGAGGAGCTGGCCCGCCTCAACGCCGCGATCCTCCATCAGCTGCCTTACGCCGAGGTCGCCGACCGGCTGCCCGCCGGGATGGGGGAGGCGGCATGGCAGGCGATCCGCCCCAACCTCGCCACGCTGGCCGAGGCCGGCGAGTGGTGGCAGGTCGTCACCGGGCCGGTCGAGTCGCCTTCGATGGACGCGGAAACCCGGGCCTTCCTGGCGCAGGCGGCCCGGCATCTGGTGTGGGGAGCGGACCCCTGGGGCGCGCTCACGCAGACGTTGAAGCGTGCGACCGGGCGCAGCGGCAAGGCGCTGTTCCTGCCGCTGCGGCAAGCGCTGACGGGGCGGGATTCCGGCCCCGACATGCACGCACTGCTCCCCCTGATCGGCGAGGACGAGGCCCGCGCCCGGCTGCTGCGCGCCGTCGCAGGCTGATCGGCCGGCAACGGGCGAGGGCGCAGGGGCTTGGCAGCGGCCGGCGCCGCTGCTAGTCAGCCAATGATACATTGTAACACGAAACAAACGGATCGCGCCCCATGCCCACCTTGCGTTGCTCGCTGCTGCTTGCGGCCGGCTCCCTCCTGCCTTTCGTCCTTCCCGCCGCCGCGCAGGCGCAACAGGCGCCGCAGGCCGCACCGGCGGCGCAAGGTGATCCGGAGCCGGGCGGCGACGACCTCCACGCTCCCATCGTGGTCACCGCCGCCGGCCTCGACACGCTCGACCTGCTGGCGGGCACCTCGGTGCTCCAGGGCGTGGAGCTGCAACGCAACCTCGGTGGCCAGATCGGCGAGGTGCTGGCCCGGCTGCCCGGCGTGTCCGCCACCAGCTTTTCGCCGGGCGCCTCCCGCCCGGTGCTGCGCGGCTTCGGTGGCGACCGGGTGCGGGTGCTGATCGACGGGGTCGGGACGATCGATGCCGCCAGCACCTCGGACGACCATGCCGTCGCCATCGACCCGCTGATCGCCGAGCGGATCGAGGTGCTGCGCGGGCCGGCGGTGCTGCTCTATGGCAGCCAGGCGATCGGCGGCGCGGTCAATGTGGTCACCCGCCGGATTCCGCCGCGCGTGCCGGACGAGCCGATCCATGTCGACGGCTTCGCCGCGCTCGACAGCGCCTATGACCGGCGCGAGGCGGGGCTTTCGCTCGACCTGCCGATCGGCACTATGGCCGCTTTTCACATCGACGGATCGTTTCGCGAGACTGATGATGTGGACATTCCCGGCTACGTCGTCTCCGACGGTCTGCGCGCGCAGCTCCTCGCCGATGCGGCCGGCCATCTCGAACAGGGCGAGGCGGAGGAGGCCGACGCGCTGCGGGAGGCCGCCAGCATCCGCGGCACATTGCCGAACAGCGCCACCGAAACCAAGAGCCTGGGCACCGGCCTGTCGCTGTTCTCCGGCGACAGCAGCCTGGGCGCGGCGTTCAGCTATTACGACACCCGATATGGCATCCCCGAGCGCCCCGGCGCTGGCCGTTTCGAGCATCTCGAAGAGGGGGAGGACGGCCACGACGCCGAGGCCGAGGAAGGGCACGGCGAGGTGCCCGTCACCATCGGCCTGCGCCAGTATCGCGGCGACCTCAAGGGGGTGCTCGACCTCGGCGACGGGGCCCTGGACGAGCTGCGCGCCCGGCTCGGCTACAGCGACTACACCCATACCGAATTCGAGGGCGATGAGGTCGGCACACGGTTCCTGGTCGAAGGCGTCGAAGCCCGGCTGGAGCTGGTGCAGAGCCGCCGCACAATCGCGTGGGGCAGCTGGGGCGGCTCGGTCGGCGCGCAGTTCAGCCATCAGGATTTCGCCGCCATCGGCGCGGAGGCCTTCGTGCCCGCCAACCTCACCGATCAGGTGGCGCTGTTCACGGTGCAGGAAATCGCCCTCGACCCGGTCGAGATCGAGCTCGGCGGCCGTTACGAGCGGACCGAGGTCGAAGCCGCGACGCTGGGGGAGGAGCGCAGCTTCGACACCGTCTCGGGCGCGCTCGGCCTCTCCACCGCGCTGGCAGATGCGGTGCGCGTCGGCCTCAACGCCTCGCGCGCGGAGCGGGCGCCATCGGCGCAGGAGCTGTTTGCCGAAGGCCCGCACGTCGCCACCCAGCAGTTCGAGATCGGCAACGGCGCCCTGGGCAAGGAAAGCGCCTGGGGCATGGAAGCCTATCTGCGCGGCCGGATCGGCCCGGCCACGATCAGCCTTGCCGCCTATCGCAACTGGTTCAGCGATTTCATCTATCTTCAGGAGACCAGCGAGGAGCAGGACGAGCTGCCGGTGTTCCAGTTCTTGCAGCAGGACGCCGACCAGTGGGGCGTCGAAGGCGAGATCTCCGCCCCGCTCGTGTCCCGCGACGGCTTCACCCTGCTGGGCGAGCTGCGCGGCGATTATGTCCGCGCGACGCTTGACGACGGATCGCCGGTGCCGCGCATCCCGCCGCTCAGCCTGTTTGCTGCGCTGGAGGCGCAGACCGGCCATTTCGACCCGCGCGTCGAGGTGCAATGGTTCGCCGAGCAGGACCGCATCGCCGCCTTCGAGACGCCGACCGACAGCTTCGCCCTCGTCAACCTGTCGCTCGCCTGGCACCCGCTGGAAGGGGACGACAACGTCACCGTGCTGTTGCAGACCGACAATGTGTTCGACGCCGAAGCGCGCCGGCACGCCAGCTTCACCAAGGATTTCGTGCCCCTGGCCGGCCGCAACGTGAAGCTGAGCGCGCGACTGAGCCTGTAGCTCGAGTTCCGCACGGGCATTGGTGGAGCGGCCGCCCCGTCTGGCAGTTGCCAGATCGCCCGGCGGCGCTATTTCTGGTGTGCAGGACAGCAGGGAGATGGCCGATGTGCGATGAACAGCAACTGGCCCGCATGGGCAAGGGACAGCATCCGAAGGGCTGGCTCGACCGTCGTCGCTTCGGGGCCGTGGGGGCCATGGCCGGACTCGGCGCGGCGCTGGCAGCCTGCGCCACCGTGGACGGCGGCGCTGCGGCCGGCCTGACCGAGCAGATGGTCTCCTTCCCCGCCGCCGAGGGTACGATGGACGCCTTCTTCGTCCACCCCGCGCAAGGCCGGCACCCGGCGGTGATCGTATGGCCCGACATCGCCGGCATCCGCGATTCGTTCCGGATGATGGCCCGCCGGCTGGCGGCCGAAGGCTATGCGGTGCTGGTGCTCAATCCCTATTACCAGGACGTGCCCGCGCCGCAATTCAGCAGCTTTGCCGACTGGCTGGAGAAGGGTGCGCTGGCGGCCGTCGAGCCGTGGCGGGCGAAGCTGACGGCCGAAGCAGTGATGGCCACGGCGCGCGGCACTGTGGCCTGGCTCGACGCGCAGCCGGCGGTCGACAGCAGTGCCGGCATCGGCACGCAGGGCTATTGCATGGGCGGGCCGTTGACCGTGTGGACCGCCGCTGCCGTCCCCGCGCGGGTCCGCGCCGCCGCCAGCTTCCATGGCGGCGGGCTGGTGCAGGAGGGCGAGCCCACCAGCCCGCACGCGATGCTCGACGACACGCAGGCGCAGTTCCTGTTCGCCATTGCTCGCGACGATGATGCCAAGCAGCCGGGCGAGAAGGATGTGCTGCGCGAGGCGGCGGCGGCGGCCGGGCGCCCGGCGGAGATCGAGGTCTATGACGGCGAGCACGGCTGGACCGTTCCCGATACCCCGGCCTATGACCGCGCGGCGGCAGAGCGCGCGTGGGGCCGGTTGCTGGCGCTGTACCAACGGGCGCTGTAAGGGGGAGGATTGGCGGGCAGAGGTGGACAGCGCCGCCGCCAGCGCCTAAGGGCCGCGCGCTTCTCCCTCACCCCTGAAAGTTTGACCCCATGTCCCTTCGCAACGTGGCGATCATCGCCCACGTCGATCACGGCAAGACCACGCTCGTCGACCAGCTGTTCCGCCAGTCCGGCACGTTCCGCGACAATCAGCGCGTCGAAGAGCGGGCGATGGACTCCAACGATCTGGAGAAGGAGCGCGGGATCACCATCCTCGCCAAGCCGACCTCGATCGAATGGCGCGACTATCGGATCAACATCGTCGACACGCCCGGCCACGCCGATTTCGGCGCCGAGGTGGAGCGCATCCTGAGCATGGTCGATGGCGTCATCCTGCTGGTGGACGCCGCCGAAGGGCCGATGCCGCAGACCAAGTTCGTGACCGGCAAGGCGCTCGGCCTGGGCCTGAAGCCGATCGTGGTGGTCAACAAGATCGACCGTTCCGACGCGCGCCCGGCCGAGGTGCTGGACGAGGTGTTCGACCTGTTCGTGGCGCTGGAGGCCAATGACGAGCAGCTCGACTTTCCGGTCCTCTACGCCTCCGGCCGGGCCGGCTATGCCGGCGACACGCCGGAGGTGCGCGAGGGCGACCTGACGCCGCTGTTCGAGCTGATCGCCTCGCACGTCCCGGAACCGGACCTTGATCCCGATGGCGCGTTCGCGATGCTGGCGACTCTGCTCGACCGCGATGCGTTCCTCGGCCGCATCCTGACCGGGCGGATCGAGAGCGGGCGACTGGAGGTCGGGATGCCGATCAAGGCGCTCGACGTCA
>JACIYY010000353.1 GCA_014359685.1 Porphyrobacter sp.
CGAACCTGGCAATCGCCTTGGTGTATTCCTGGGCAACGAAATAGTTGATCGCCTGATTGCCGCTCTGGCCAATGGCATCGGAGACCAGCTGCGTCGCGCGCGCCTCGGCCTCGGCCGCCCGCTCGCGCGCCTCGGCCGCGCGGAACGCCGCTTCGCGCTTGCCTTCGGCCGACAGGATCGCCGCCTGCTTCTCGCCCTCGGCACGCAGGATGTTGGAGGCGCGGTCGCCCTCCGCCTCCAGGATTTCGGCGCGCTTCAGCCGCTCGGCCTTCATCTGACGGGCCATCGCTTCGGAGATGTCGACCGGCGGGCGGATGTCCTTGATCTCCACCCGGGTGATCTTGACCCCCCACGGGCTGGTCGCGTGATCGACCACGCTCAGCAGCCGGGCATTGATCTCGTCGCGCCGCGACAGCGTCTCGTCGAGGTCCATCGAGCCCATCACCGTGCGCAGATTGGTGGTGGTCAGCGCCATCAGCGCATGGTGGAGGTTCGACACCTCGTAAGCGGCCTTGCCGGCATCGAGCACCTGGAAGAACACCACCGCATCGACGCCGACCATGGCGTTGTCCTTGGTGATGATCTCCTGCCCCGGAATGTCGAGCACCTGCTCCATCATGTTGACCTTGCGGCCGACTCGATCGACGAAGGGGATGATCAGGTGCAGGCCGGGTTCCGCCGCCAGCGTGTACTTGCCCAGCCGCTCGACCGTATAGACGAAGCCCTGCTTGACGACGCGCACGCCCATCAGCAGAAACACCAGCAGTACCGCGACCAGCGCAATCAGCACGTAGGTCATCGTCGTCCGCTCCTTCCCGCCGCATCGTAGCGGCGGGCGGCAACGGGGCAAGCGAAAGCGGGCCTACCCTGCGCTGCGCGATGCCTTCTTGCGCTCATTCGGGTCGAGATGGCGCTTCCTCAGGCGGATGCTCTGGGGGGTGACCTCGACCAGCTCGTCGTCCTGGATATAGGCGATCGCCTGTTCCAGCGTCATCCGCCGCGGCGGGGTCAGGCGGATGCCTTCGTCCTTGCCGCTGGCGCGGAAGTTGGTCAGCTGCTTGGACTTGAGCGGGTTGACCTCAAGGTCCTGCGGCTTGGCGTTCTCGCCGATGATCATGCCCTCGTACAGCTTCTCGCCGGGACTGACGAACAGCGTGCCGCGATCCTCCAGTGCGTTCAGGGCATAGGCCACCGCCTCACCCTGCTCCATCGAGATCAGCACGCCGTTCTGGCGCCCGCTGATCGTGCCCTTGTAGGGGCCGTATTTCTCGAACAGCCGGTTCATGATCCCGGTGCCGCGCGTGTCGGACAGGAACTCGCCGTGATAGCCGATCAGGCCGCGGCTGGGGGCGGAGAAGGTGATCCGCGTCTTGCCCTGGCCCGACGGGCGCATATCGGTCATCTCGGCCTTGCGCATCGCCATCTTCTCCACGACCGTGCCGGAGAATTCGTCGTCCACGTCGATCACGACGGTCTCGTAGGGCTCCTCGCGCCCCTCCGGCCCGTTCCGGAACAGCACGCGCGGGCGGCTGATCGACAGCTCGAAGCCCTCGCGGCGCATGTTCTCGATCAGCACGCCGAGCTGCAACTCGCCGCGCCCGGCGACCTCGAACGCGTCCTTCTCGGCGCTTTCGGTCAGGCGGATGGCGACATTGGTCTCGGCCTCGCGCTCCAGCCGGTCGCGGATCACGCGGCTCTGCACCTTGTCGCCCTCGCGCCCGGCATAAGGGCTGTCGTTGACCGCGAAGGTCATCGACAGCGTCGGCGGGTCGATCGGCTGGGCGTGGATCGGGACCGAACCCGAAGGATCGCACAAGGTGTTGGAGACGGTGGCGACCGTCAGGCCGGCGATGGCGACGATGTCTCCGGCCTTGGCATGGAGCACGGGCACGCGCTCCAGCCCCTCATAGGAGAAGATCTTGGTCGCGCGGCCGGCTTCGACCTGCTTGCCGGTGACGTCGAGCGCCTTGATCGGCATCCCGACCTCCAGTCGCCCGCTCTCGA
>JACIYY010000354.1 GCA_014359685.1 Porphyrobacter sp.
GTCGAGCCGGGCGGGAAAATAGGCCCGCGTCGCCACCAGCCGGCCATCCTCGCCCCGCACCCGCAGGAAGCGCGAGCGGCCGCCGGCGGCCTTGATGCGCAGCCCCAGCTCGTAATCCTCGGTCAGCGATTCGGGCGCGAACGGGCCGATCCCCGGGGTCTCGCTGGCGATCCGGGCCAGCATCGGGCGCGAAAAGCCGCAGCCGACCCCGGCGGCGGGCAGCGCCGCGCCGAGCGCATCGCGCACCACCATCGCCTTGCCATGGGCCTCGGCGAATTCCTCGCAATAATGGCTGCCGGTCCAGCGCGATTGCAGCTGCGGCAGCGGCAGCACCGGCAGCTGGACGAAATCCGCCTCCGCCACCGCGCGGTCGAGCAGCGGCAGGGCTGCGGGATCGACCATGTCCTCCGCATCGTGCAGCACCACCAGACGGAAGCTGGTCCCGCTGCGGCGCTCATCCTGCTCCATCGCGGCATAGAGGCGGTTGAGGCAATCGGCCTTGGTGGTCGGCCCTTCGCGGTCGTGTACCACCACGCGAACGCGCGGATCGTGCCCGGTGCCGCGCAGCACCGCCTCCGCCGTGGCAGGGTCGTTGCGGTAGCAGCCGACATAGATCCGCAGCATCGTCTGCGGCCAGGACCGCAGCGTGCTGGCGATGGTCGCGGTGATGACCCCATGCTCGAGCCAGGCGGGGATCATCACCGCCACCTGCCCCGCGAGCGGGCGGTCCTGCCCTTCGGCGCGGTCGATCCGCCAGGTTCTCGCCCGGCCCCTGATCCGCAGCCACAGCCAGGCGAGGTCCATGGCGAATTCGTCGATCGCGCCGATCAGGAAGAACACGCCGGCAAACAGCAGCAATTCGTGCTCGATCAGCGCCAGCCATTCGAGTGGCGTCCAGCCCCCCAGCTCCATGCCCCCGCCCCGATCCTTCCACCCGGCCCGAAGCGCCCCTTCTATTGCCTTGAACCCAAAGGTAAACCCCTCGTCGCGCCCGGCCGGGTCGGCGGCTACGGGGTTGCCAGCCACCGGCATTTGCGAAAGAGAGGGCCGGCGATGCCCCGTCCCATGCTCTTCACCGCCGCCGTTCGCCCGCTCAAGGCACTGTTCGTCAGCGATGCCTTCGAGGGAATCCTGCTGATCGCGGTCGCCGCGCTGGCCATCATCGTGGCCAATTCGCCGCTCGGCGGGGCGTATCATGAGCTGTTCAACGGCACGCTGGCGTGGACCCCGATCCCCAAGCTCTATAACCTGCATCTATGGATCAATGATGCGCTGATGGCGGTGTTCTTCTTCGTCGTCGGGCTGGAGGTGAAGCGCGAGCTGATCGCCGGCAGCCTCGCCGATGCGCGCAGCCGCCGGCTGCCGGTGCTGGCGGCGATCGCGGGCATGGCCGCGCCGGCGGCGATCTATCTCGCCATCGCCGGGGGAGAGCCGGCGCTGGAGCGCGGCTGGGCGATCCCGGCGGCAACCGACATCGCCTTTGCGATGGGCGTCGTCGGCCTGCTCGGCACCCGTGTGCCCGCGCCGCTGCGGCTGTTCCTGCTGACCGTGGCGATCGTCGACGATATCGGCGCGGTGCTGATCATCGCGCTGTTCTACACCGCCAATATCAAGCTGGCGTGGCTGCTCGGCGCGCTGCTGGTGGTGGCAGCGATGATCGCGATGAGCCGGCGCGGCGTGCTGCGGGTCTGGCCCTATGCGCTGGGCGCGGTGGTGCTGTGGTATTGCGTGCTCAACACAGGCGTTCACGCCACCATCGCCGGGGTGGTGGCGGCGCTGACGATCCCGATGGAGCGGCGCGACGGGCACAGCCTGCTGGAGGTGTTCGAGCACGGGCTGGTGCGCTGGAACGCCTATCTGGTGGTGCCGCTGTTCGGCTTTGCCAATGCCGGCGTGATGCTGGGCGGGATCGGCCTCGCCGCGTTCTCCGACCCGCTGCCGCTGGCGATCGCGGCCGGGCTGGTGATCGGCAAGCAGGCGGGCATCTTCGCCAGCATCGTGGTCGCCGACCGGCTGGGCTTCGCGGTGCGGCCCCAGGGGTCGAGCTGGTTGCAGATCTGGGGCACCACGGTGTTGTGCGGGATCGGCTTCACCATGAGCCTGTTCATCGGCGCGCTGGCCTTCCCGCGATATCCGCTGCTGGTGGAAGAGGCCAAGCTGGGGGTGCTGGTCGGATCGGGCATCTCCGCGCTGCTCGGCTATGCGATTCTGCGCTTCGCCCCGCCGCTGACTCCGGCGCCGAGACCGCGCACCGCCAGCGTCGGCGCCGGGGGGTGAGGGCGGCGCTCAGTCCCTGCGCGCCACCGGCGCGTCGTCGCCCAGATCCTCGTACCATGCCTCCACCGGGCCGTTCAGCCGCAGCGTGAGCGGCCGCCCGCGCCGGTCGAGCGAGCGGCCGGCCTGGACCCGCACCCAGCCTTCGGAGATGCAATATTCCTCGATATCGGTGCGCCGCCTGCCCTTGAAGCGGATCGCCACCCCGCGGCGAAGCCGGTCGGCATCGAAATGCGCGCTGGCCGGGTTGATCGCCAGCCGGTCGGGCGGCACCCGGTCGCCAGCCGGCGCAGCGGCGAGGGGCTCGGCGGGCTCGCCGGTGGGTTCGGTGTCGGTCATCGCGCGCCGCTGGCATGGCGGGCGGGCAAAATCAATCGGGCGAAAATCAATCGGGCCGAAATCAAACGGCCCCCGAAATCAATCCGGCGGTGGCGGGGTCTCGGGCGGAGGGGCCGGCTCCGCCTCGTCGGGCGTGGCGCCCGGTTCGGTCGTATCGCCCGGCTCGCCCTCGATCTCGTCGGGCGCGGCGGGTTCGATGACATCGCCACCGTCGGGCGTCACCTCGTCGGGCGCGCCGCCTGGTTGCAGTTCCTCGTCCTCCTTGCCGCGCGGGAACGATCCGGGGCGCGATCCCGGCGAATCGCTGTCGCCATTGACCATGGTCAGCCGTGCCGCGTCGCGCGGATCGGCGTTGGGATCGACCACCGGCGGCGTGCCGGGCGGGACATGGGGCTGGCGGTAATCCTGGTCGGTGTAGTTGGCGCGGTCCATCGGACGGTTCCTTTCCGGTCGCTACCAGGGCAACGCCGCAATGCCGCCCGCCGTTCCGGCGGTCCGCCGCGCCCCGTCGCGCGGCTTGCCCTTTCGGCCCCGCGCCACTAAGGGCGCTGGCCTTGCGTCGCAGCGGCCGTGGCGGCTGCGCCTCTCCGGGCTGCGGGCGTGGCGGAATTGGTAGACGCGCTGGATTTAGGTTCCAGTATCGCACGATGTGGGGGTTCGAGTCCCTTCGCCCGCACCAGCTTCGCGCGCCGCCGGACGGGCCCCGCGAGGGCGACAGGAATGGATTTGGGAAGGCTTGATTGAATGCAGATCGTCGAAACCGCCAATGAAGGCCTCAAGCGCGCCTATACACTGACCATCCCGGCCGGCGAGATCGAGGCGCGGATCGAGGCGGAGGTGAAGAAGGTCGCGCCGCAGGTGCGGATGCCCGGCTTCCGCCCCGGCAAGGTCCCGGCCAATTTGGTCCGCAAGATGCATGGCGAGGCGCTGCATTCCGACGCGCTGAACGCCTCGCTGCGCGAATCGGTCGACACGCTGCTGCGCGAAAAGCAGCTGCGCCCGGCGCTGCAGCCGAAGATCGACCTTGGCGAAGGCTACCAGCCGGGCATGAATGCCGAGCTGAGCGTCGAGCTGGAGGTGCTGCCCGACATCGAGGCCCCCTCGCTCGACGGGCTGGCGCTGGAGAAGCTGACCGTCCCTGTCACCGACGAGGCGGTGGAGGAGGCGCTGGCCCGCGTCGCCGCCGGCCAGAAGAGCTACGCCGATGCCGAACAGGGGCACGCGGCGGGCGAGGGCGACCAGCTGATCATCGACTTCGTCGGCCGGCTCGATGGCGAGGAGTTCGAGGGCGGCAAGGCCGAAGGCGCCGCGCTGGTGATCGGCTCTGGCCAGTTCATCCCCGGCTTCGAGGAGCAGCTGACCGGCGCCGTTGCCGGTGAGGAGCGGACGATCGCCGTCACCTTCCCCGACGATTACCCGGCCGAGACGCTGAAGGGCCGCGAGGCCGAGTTCACGGTCACGGTGCAGGCCGTCAAGACCGCGCGCGAAACGCAGGTGGACGAGGATTTCGCCAAATCGCTGGGTCTGGAAAGCCTCGACCAGCTCAAGGGGCTGATCAGGGCGCAGGTCGAGCAGGAGACCGCCGGCCTGACCCGCACCCAGATGAAGCGCCAGCTTCTCGACCACCTCGCCGCCGGCCACGATTTCCCGGTGCCGGCGGCGATGGTCGAGGCCGAGTTCGAGCAGATCTGGCAGCAATTGCAGGCCGAGATCGCCAAGGAGGACGATCCCGAGGCCGGGCGCAAGGAGATCGAGGCGGAGAAGGAGGATTACCGCCGCATCGCCGAACGCCGCGTGCGGTTGGGCCTGCTGCTGTCGGAGATCGGCCAGAAGAACGGGGTCGAGATCACCCAGCAGGAAATGACCATGCTGATGCAGCAGGCGGCGCAGCAATACCGCCCGGAAGACCGGCAGCGCTTCATGGAGTACCTGCGCAGCGAACCGATGGCGATGGCCCAGCTGCGCGCGCCGCTGTATGAGGACAAGGTCGTCGACTTCCTGTTCGACAAGGCCACCATCACCGAACGCGAGGTGACCCGCGAGGAGCTGGAGGCCGCGATCGAGGCGGAAGAGGGCGCCGCCAGCGATGGCGCGGCGGCGGCCGAGGCAGGGGCCGAAGCGGCGGCTGAAGCAGCCGTCGAAGCAGGGGCCGAAACGGGTGCCGACGCGGATGGCGCGGCGACCGCCGGGGACGAGGCTGCGGCGGGCGACACCGCCGCTGACGAGCCCGCGCGCAAGACTCCGGCCCGCAAGGCCGCCAAGCCGGCGGGCGAGGATCCGGCGGCCGAGGCTCCGGCCAAGAAGCCGGCCGCCCGCAAGAGCAAGCCGGCGCCGGCCCAGGAAGACTGACGCGGCGCCGCCCGGCGCGCCCCGCGCGCAAGGCGGCAGACGGGTCGCGGGCGGCGCATCCGGGGGCGGATTCGCAGCGCCCGGCAGGCGCCGCCGGGCGAGCGGCGCAGGCTGCTGGTCATGGCAGCGGGGCCGAGGTGGTCCGGCAGCACTCGCGTCTATCCGGCGCGTCGATCCGGCCGCACGACAGGCAAGAGCGTGTCGGCGGCGGCACGGCCCGAATCCGCGCCCGGCCCGTCGCGTGACACACAAGGTTTCGCGTCGGCGAAAATCGCTCTAGCGAATGGCGGCGCAAGACGATGTCGATGCTCGCCCGCCTTTCTCTCGCCCCGCCGCTCGCCCGATCGGCCGCGCTGGCGATGGCCGTGCTGCTCGCCGGCTGTTCGGCGCTGCCCGGCGCGCCTGGTGCGCAGCGGCCGCCGGGCCCGGCGGCGCAGAGCCGGGAAGGGCGCCAGTGCCTT
>JACIYY010000355.1 GCA_014359685.1 Porphyrobacter sp.
CTGGCGACGGCGAAGAAGGACGGGGCGGAACGGAACGCGGTGCTCTGGGCATTGACCCAGATGCCCAGCGCCTTGTCCTTCTCGCGCACCAGGATCGGCTGGGTCGGCCCCTTCAGCACCACCACGATGTCGTAGGGCTGGTCGGGGCGGCGGCCCTGCGGGTCGAGGATCGCGCCGTAGAGCAGAAGCTCGGTCCCGACAAAGCCCTGCCGCACCTCGATCTCGTGCTGTGACACCTCGGGCACCAGGATCGGGTCGCGCTGCCCGCTCAGCGCCAGCAGCGCCAGCAGCGCCAGCCCGCCGCGAAGCGCCCGCGCGCGCCGCCCCGCGCCTGCCCGCGCGGCCCCGGCCTCGGCCCCGGCCCCGGCGATGCTCACAGCGGAACCACCGTATAGACCTCGTCCGGCCGCACCCCCAGCCCGAAGGCCAGCCGCAGCGCCATCGCCAGCACCACCACCGCCAGCGCCAGCCGCAGCAATTCGGGCTTGGCGGTCAGCGCGATGCGGGTGCCGATCTGCGCGCCGGTGACCGATCCGACCAGCAGCAGCGCGGCCAGCACCACGTCCACCGCCTCGGTGGTCAGCGCGTGCATCATCGTCGCCATGATCGTGACGAACAGGATCTGCAGCAGCGAGGTGCCGACCACCACCTGGGCGCTCATCCCCAGGATATACAGCATCGCGGGCACCATGATGAACCCGCCGCCGACCCCCATCAGCATGGTCAGCGTCCCGACCGCGATCCCCAGCAGCAGCGGCGCCAGCGGCGAGATGTAGAGGCCCGAGCGGTAGAACCGCCAGCGCAGCGGCAGGCTGGCGACGATCGGGTGATGGCGGCGGCGCGGCGGGCGCGGGCGGCCGCCGCTCTGCTGGCGCAGCGACTGGATGCTCTCGCGCCCCATCAGCGAGCCCATCGCGCCCAGCAGGATCACGTAAAGGATGTTGATCGCGACATCGATCTGGCCGAGCGAGGTGAGCAGCCGGAACAGCACCGCGCCGATCCCGGTGCCGATGATCCCGCCCACCACCAGCACCGCGCCCATCAGCGGGTCGACCCCGCCGCGCTGGCTGTGGGCGAACACGCCCGAGACGCTGGCGCCGGTCACCTGGCTGGCGGCGGAGGCCGCGGCCACGGTCGGGGGCACGCCATAGAAGATCAGCAGCGGCGTGGTCAGGAACCCGCCGCCGACGCCGAACAGGCCCGACAGGATGCCGGTCGCCGCCCCCAGCAGCACGATCACCAGCCCGTTTACCGACAGGTTGGCGATCGGCAGGTAAACATCCATGCCGCGATCTACCGCAAGCGAGCCCGGGAAAGAAGCGCGCCGGCGGCCGCTGCGGTCAAAAACCGGCGGATAGCGTCAAAGCGGGGCCGGAGGCGGGCCGGCTCTCGCCCGCGACGCGGACCCGGTAATCGGCGCCGATCCGCGCGCGCACCCGGCCGAGGTCGAAGCTGGCGGCGGCGCTGGGGCCGACATCGAGGCGCGAGGCATCCTCCTGCGCGCCGCCCCAGATCCCGCCGCCGGCGCTGACCTCTCCGCCGCCGAGCTGGGCCAGCGGCCGGTCGATCCGCGCCTGGCCATCGACGAAGGCGGTATCGAGGCCATCGCCGCCGCCGACATAGCCGGCCTGCAGATAGAGCTCGCCGCGCGTGCCCAATGGCAGCGCCACCGGCGGCAATTCGGTGACGGCGAACGCGGCCGGGCGCAGCCGGGCACCGCGGTCGGTGTCGGTGACCCGCGCTTCGGCCGCCAGCCGCACCGGCAGGCGCGCGACCGGACGCGCCGACAGGCCGA
>JACIYY010000356.1 GCA_014359685.1 Porphyrobacter sp.
TCTCGCCGCCGACGACGATGCCCAGCCGGGCGGCGTCGCCGCGCTGCTGGAACGGCTCGGCGAGGCGGGCATCTGGCTGCCGCTGGTGATGACCGCCGACGATTGCGAGATCGAGCGGGTGGTCGACGCGATCCGCGCCGGCGCGATCGACTATCTGGCGCTGCCGCTGGAAATCAGCAGCTTCGCCCGCCGGCTGCAGCGGATCGTGGCCGAGGCCGGCCCGCAGACCGCTCGCCGCCGGCGGGAGCTGGAGGCACGCCGCCGGGTCGGCGAGCTGAGCCGGCGCGAACGCGAGGTGCTCGGCTGCCTGGCCGCGGGCCTGTCCAACAAGCTGATCGCCCGCGACCTCGGGATCAGCCCGCGCACGGTCGAAATCCACCGCGCCAACATGATGACCAAGCTGGCCGCCGGCCACCCGGCCGATGCGGTGCGGGTGTGGCTCGATGCCGGCATCGCGGCGGCGCCGGCGCAGCGGGCAGACGGCGGGCCGGACCGGGCCGACGCGCCGGCGGCCGGCATCGTGGAGCCGATCGGCAGGCGGCAGGATGGCTCGGCGGACGCGCACGGCTGGTCGCCGCGCCGCACTCACCGGCAATAGGTGCCGCCTCGCGCAACCCCCTCCAGATGGAGGTGGTCGTGGTGGGCGGAATTGTAGTCCGGCCCCAGCACGGTGGCAAAGCGCCGGCAGGCACTGGCGTGGATCGCTCGCAGGAAGCGCCGTTCGGCCGGGCTGCCGCTCCAGCCGGCCTGCACGGTGATCCGCCGCCCGTCCGCCAGCACGAAACCCGACACGTCGATCGCCTCCGCCGTCGCATGGGCGGAGCGGCGGCCGGTCCCCGCCACGTTGCGGCATGAATAGCTGCCGAAGGTCTCGATCGAACGCACCGGCGCGCCCAGCCACTGCCGCGCCGCCCGGTCGACGCCATAGCGCGCCCAGCCGGCAAAGGCGGTGCTCACCGCGCAGGTGACCGGGCCGAGATTGCCGATCATCACCGGCGCCGCGTCGGACGCGACATTGGTCAGCTGGACCGCATTGATCTGCCGGCATCCCGGCGACGGCTGCCGGTCGGGGAGCGGCGTGTAGACGGCCCCCGTCGCCGCCAGTTCGGCAAGGCACTGGCGCCCTTCCCGGCTCTGCGCCGCCGGGCCCGGCGGCCGCTGCGCACCGGGCGCGCCGGGCAGCGCCGAACAGCCGGCGAGCAGCACGGCCATCG
>JACIYY010000357.1 GCA_014359685.1 Porphyrobacter sp.
CGAAAGCCGCCCAAACACCTTGGCGCAGGCGCGGCTTTTCGCCTAAGGCGGGGGCCGCTCGGGGAACAAGAGAACCGCCACAGTGACCATTGTCGAGGACCGGCCGAGCGCCGGAGACAGCGCCGCATACCAGGCCGCCCGCAGGGCGATGATCGACAGCCAGCTGCGCCCCAGCGGCGTCAATGCGCGCTTCGTGCTGCGGCGGATGGGCGAGGTCGCGCGGGAGAGCTTCGTGCCCGAAGAGTGCCGCGCCGTCGCCTATATGGACCGCGCCGTGCCGCTGGGCGACGGCCGCTGGCTGGCGGCGCCGGTGGTCCACGGCCTGATGCTGCAGGAAGCGCGGCCGGTGCCCGACGATCGCGCGCTGGTGGTCGATGGCGGCAGCGGCTACCTCGCCGAATTGCTGCGCCCGCTGGTCGGCTCGCTGGAGGTGATCGCACCCGATGCGGCGGCGCAGATGGCGGGCGGCGGCGGCGATGTCACCCTGCTGATGATCGACGGCGCGGCCGAGCAGATCCCCGACGGGCTGGTCGCCCGGCTGGCGCCCGAGGGGCGGATCGTCACCGGCACGGTGGAGGACGGGGTCACTCGCCTCGCCGTCGGACGGGTCGCGGCGGGCAGGCCGGCGCTGCTGCCGGTGGCCGAGCTGGGCATCCCCGAACTGCCCGAGTTCGCTGCGCCGCGCCGCTGGACCTTCTGAGCTTGCCGCCACGCCTGCCGCATTCCGCACCGCTGCTGCCGCTCGCCTCGGCCTTGCGCCATCGGACCCGCCGGCGCTGGGTGGTGCTGGGATCGGCCTGGCTGCTCGCCGCCAGCCCGGCGACGGCCGAGACGCTGCGCGAGGCGCTGATCCAGACCTATCGCTCCAACCCCCAGCTGGAGGCGGCGCGGGCGACGCTGCGCGCCACCGACGAGAACGTGCCGATCGAACGCTCGGCCGCGCTGCCCGATGTCAGCGGCACCGTGGATTACAACGAATTCGTCTATGACAGCGGCGATGTCGGGCCCGAGCGGCAGCTGAGCGCCGGGGTAACGCTGGCGGTGCCGATCTATCGCGGCGGCGCGACCCGCAACGCGATTCGCTCGGCCGAAACCCGCGTCCTCGCCGGGCGAGCCGACCTGCGCGGAACGGAAAGCGCGATCTTCACCCGGACGGTCGCCGCCTATCTCGACGTGATCGCTGCCGAGGCGCTGGTGCGGCTGTCGCGCAACAATGTGGAGGTGCTGACGATCAACCTGGAGGCGACCAGCGACCGGTTCGAGATCGGCGACCTGACCCGCACCGACGTCGCCCAGTCGGAGGCGCGGCTGGCGCTGGCGCGCGGCGACCTGCGGTCTGCCGAGTCCAACCTGATCGCCGCGCGCGAGAATTATATCGTGCTGGTGGGGGCGGCGCCGACCGACCTCGCCCCGCCCCCGCCGCTGCCCGGCCTGCCTGAGGATGTCGAGAGCGCGGTGGACATCGCGCTCGCCAGCAACCCCGATCTGCTCGGTGCGCAGGAGCGGGCCGAGGCCGCCGGCTACGATATCCGCGTCGCCGGGGCGACCCGCCTGCCGCGCATCGACATCACCACCGGAGGCGATTATGGCACCTTCCTCGGCTCGCTGCCCGGCAGCCTGGCCGCCGTGACCCCGCAATCGAGCAGCGGCGTGACGCTGGGCGCGCGCGCAACCATCCCGCTGTTCCAAGGCGGCCTGCCCGCCGCGCTGGAGCGGCAGGCGCAGGCCCGCGCCTCGGCCGCACTGGAACAGGCGGTGGCGGTGGAACGCGACATCATCGCGCAGGTCCGCGCCTCCCATGCCAGCTGGCGCGCGGCGCTGGAGATCATCGCCTCGACCCAGGCGGCGGTGGATGCGGCGGCGCTGAGCCTTGAAGGCGTGCGGGCCGAGAACAGCGTCGGCAATCGCACCATCCTCGACATCCTCGATGCCCAGCGCGAGCTGCTGTCGGCCGAGGTGCGGCTGGTGACCGCACGCCGCGATGCCTATGTCGCCGGCTTCTCGCTGCTGGCGGCGATGGGGCTGGCGGAGGCGCGCGACCTGGGGCTGGGGCAGGACGAACCGCTCTACGACCCGGTCGAGAATTATCGCCGGGTGCGGACGATCGTGTGGGACTGGGCGCGCGACCCGGACCCGGCGGCGCGCCACCCGCACGATCGGCGTGCCGGCGCAGAACGGCGAAGTCGCCGACCAGCCGCCCGCGCCGGGCGCACAATAGGAGCCGCGATGCAGCAGGGAAACGAACCGTCGCTGGAGGAGATCCTCGCCTCGATCAGGACGACGATGATGGCGCGCGAGGACACGGCGCGGGAGAGCGGCGCGGCCGAGGACGTGCTGGAGCTGGGCGAGGCCGACATGGTCGCCCGGCCCGATGCTGCCGGGCCTCCTGGCGCCGCGCCTGACGCCGGGGCGGACGGCGCGCGCCTGACCGGGCCGAACGCCGCTGCGGCGGTGCGCGCCTCGCTCGCGGCGCTGGACCTGCTCGGCCGCGCCGGTCCGGTGCCGCCCCCCGCCCCGCCGGCCGACGCCGCGCTCGACGCGCTGGCCCGCGCGCTGCTGCGGCCGATGCTGGCCGACTGGCTCGACCGCAACCTGCCGCCGATCGTCGAACGGATGGTCGCGGCGGAAATCGCCCGCATCGTCGGACGCCGCGATTGACGGCCCGCGCGACTGGCCAGCCGCACCTGCTTGTCTCGGCGCCGGGCACGCCTATGTTGACGCAATGACCGATCCAGAGGCGGACGCGCCCCACCCCGACCGCCCCGACCACGACCGCCCCAACATCGAAGGCCCGGACGTCGCCAAGGCCAGGCGCGCGCTCGCCAAGATCGGCGGCTCCGCGATCGAGCGGCACATCTTCCTGTGCGCGATCTCCGAAAAGCAGGAATGCTGCCGGCGCGACGTCGGGGAACGGGCGTGGAAATACCTCAAGCGCCGGCTCAAGGAACTCGGCCTCGCGGCGCATGGCGGGGTGCAGCGGACCAAGGCCGACTGCCTGCAGATCTGCCACGCCGGGCCGGTCGCGGTCGTGTGGCCGGACCGGATATGGTATCATTCCTGCACCGAACCGGTGCTCGAACGGATCATCCAGGAACACCTGATCGGCGGGATGCCGGTGGAAGATTACCGACTGGTGCCGTCCTGATCGTCACTGCGATCGCTCGCGCGGTCGTCCCCGCCCCCGGCGCTCTCGCCCCAGCGCTTCTGCCCGCCCTCGCCCCATGCCTCGCCGGCGCCGCCATCGGCGCGGTCGTCGATCGATTCGTCGTGCCCGGTGCCGCTGGACAGGAACACCAGCCCCATCAGCGCGCTCATCAGCAGCATCGAGACGCCGATCCCCAGCGCGGTGGCGATGAAGAAGTGGATCGAGACCATCCCGGCCTCGCGATAGACCAGCGCCAGCGCCACGATCACCACGGTGATCGTCACCGCGAACATCCAGCGCATCAGCCGGCGATAGCGTTTCCACGCGAAGGCGGCGGTGGTGGGATCGTCGAGCGGGGAGCGGCCGGTCATAAGCCCCCTTTGCGCCCCGCCGGCGGCGAAGGCAAACCCGGCAAGGCGATCGAACTGGCCCGGCCGCATCGTTCGTGGCATAGTCGCCCGCGCACAAGGGCCGGAAATCGGGCCAGGAAATCGGGAGATTGAGCCATGACCATCGGGCAGATCATCGCCAGGGCCCGGCAGGACATCGTCCAGTGCGCCCCCGACACCACAGTGGCGGAGGCGGCGCGGCTGCTGGCGGAGCGGCGGATCGGCGCGCTGCCGGTGGTGGAGGACGGGCGGGTCGCCGGCATCTTCTCCGAACGCGACCTGCTCTATTGCATCACGCGCGAGGGGGCGGCGGTGCTCGACCGCCCGGTCGGCGCGGTGATGACCGCACCGGCGATCTGCATCGAGCCTGCCACCAGCGTGCTGGACGCGCTGTCGCTGATGACCCAACGCCGCGTCCGTCACCTGCCGGTGATCGAGGACGGGCGGATGGTCGGCTTCGTCTCGATCGGCGATCTGGTCAAATACCGGATCGAGCGGGCCGAGACCGAAGCGCAGGCGATGCGCGAGTATATCCGCTCCGCCTGAGCGCCACAGCTTGAGCCGGCGCGCCCGGACGCCTACATTGCGGGCATGACCCAAACCCTCATGGCCCCGCTCACCCTCACCAATGCCGCCGCGCAACGGGTCGCGGCAATCGCCAGCCGGCAGGGGCGCCCGCCGGTGCTGCGCCTGTCGGTCGAAGGGGGCGGGTGCTCGGGCTTTCAATATCGCTTCGACCTTGCCGACGGGGCGGAGGAGGACGATTCGGTCAGCGAGACCGGTGGCGTGCGGCTGGTGGTCGATCCGGTCAGCCTCGATCTGGTCGCCGGCGCGGTGGTCGATTACGTCGAATCGCTGGGTGGCGCGGCTTTCCGCGTGACCAATCCCAACGCAGCCGCAGGCTGCGGCTGCGGCTCCAGCTTCGGGATCTGACGCGCTCCGTGTGCCGGCATTCGGCGGCGCGCGCGTGATGCGGATCGCCAGCTTCAACATCAACGGGGTCAAGGCGCGCCTGCCGCGCCTGCTCGAATGGCTGGCGGAGACCCGCCCGGCGGTCGCCTGCCTGCAGGAGATCAAGACCCAGGACGAGGGGTTCCCGGCAGCCGAGTTCGAGGCGATCGGATACCGCGCGATCTGGCACGGCCAGAAGGGCTTCAACGGGGTTGCGATCCTGGCCGACGGCACCGCCCCGCAAGAGGTGCTGCGCGGCCTGCCCGGCGATCCCGACGACCAGCAGGCGCGCTATCTGGAGGCTGATATCGCCGGCCTCGGCGGCGCCGGGTCGGCCATCCGGGTGGTGAACCTCTATCTTCCCAACGGCAATCCGCAGCCCGGCCCGAAATTCGACTACAAGCTGGCATGGATGCGCCGCCTGCGCGCGCGGCTGAGCGAGCTGCTGGCCAGCGAGATGCCATGCGTCGTGGTCGGGGACTTCAACGTGATCCCCAATGACAGCGACACCTGGTCGGTGCGCGCAATGGAGCACGACGCGCTGATGCAGCCGGCCAGCCGCGACGCCTATGCCCGGCTGCTGCATGACGGCTGGACCGATGCCATCGCCACCCTCAATCCGCGCGGCGGGGTGTGGACCTTCTGGGACTATCAGGCCGGCGCCTGGCAGCGCGACCACGGCTTTCGCATCGACCACGCGCTGCTGTCGCCCGAATGCGCCGACCGGCTGGTCGCCGCCGGGGTCGACAAGGCCCATCGCGGCCGGGACAAGGCCAGCGACCACGCGCCGGTCTGGGTCGAGCTGACCTGACGCGCGGCGCGGCGCCCTCACCGACAGAATCACCGATAGAAGACGTGCCGCTCGATCGTGGCGCGGGCCAGCTTGGTGCGCGCCCAGCCGGGACGGACGCTGCTGGCGTGAAAGAACAATGCGTCCTCGGCCGGGCTGTCCCACAGCGCCTGATCGGCGATGCGCGCGATCGCGCTCGCCCGCTGCCACGCCCGACCGGCGCGCGGGGCGGCGGGGATGCGGCCATTGCGGACAAAGGAGAACTGCGCGCGCTGCCTCACCACGCTGCAATAATCGGACGGGAATTGCGGAGAGCGGGTGCGGTTGACGATCACCTGCGCCACCGCCAGCTGGCCGTCCAGCGGCTCTCCGCGGGCCTCGAAATAGATCGCCTGCGCCAAACATTCGACATCGGGCGACAGCGACGCGTCCGCCGCCAGCGCATCGACCAGAGCGGCGAGTGATCCGGCATCGCCGGGGGTGGCCGGCATCTGCGCGGGTTGGCGGGGGAGCGGCTGGACCACCGGCCGGGCCACGAAGCGGAGCGGCAGGGTCTCCGCGACAGTCTGTTCAGGGGCCGAATCGGCCGCCACGGGCGGCATCACGATCACGGCATTGTCGCTTTGTGCCACCGCCCGGGAACCAGGGGCGGCGATCAGCGTCATCATCATCAGCGCCGAGGTGAAGGCCCCGGCGCGGCAAGTCTTGCGGATCATCCAGTGCGTTGCTCAAGGCGGTGAGCGGCCTCAACAGGTCCGTGGACGCGGCGGGTGACGATCGTGGCCCGCGCCCAGCGGCGACCTGCCGGCCGCTCCCCGTCTGCGCGCCGCCGGACGCGGCAGGATCGCCGCAGCCGAAGGTCGCGCTGTCAGAGGGAGCGGGGCCGATGGCCGGCGCGGACCAACAAGTCAACGCTCGCAGCTGCAGCATCAGCCGTTTCGCGCCGTTTACGCGATGAAGCGTTCCGGGTCAGCGATGTCGAGTTCCACGATCCACAGGTCGCGGTCCTGCGCCTGGCGTCGCTTGAGGTAATCCCAGAACGCGGCCGGATCGTCCATGTCCTGCTGCCGGGCGATCTCCCACCCGCTCGTGCCGTCAGGGCGCGGCATCCGCTCCAGCGCGCGCGCCGGTCCGCCCCGGTCGGAGCACACGAGCAGGATGGTGCCGGCGTCGCGCTCACCCTTGGCAATCACGGTGGCAAACCCGCCGGCCTGATCGACTGCGCGGATCAGGGCCGAGACTTCGAGATGCGCGGGCAGGCGGTCGCTCATCGCCGGGTGGCCGGATCGGCGGCCTGCATCGCCGCCGGCGCATAGCCGGGCAGGTCCGCCAGCGGGATGCGCGAGCGCAGGAAGGTGCCGGTGCCGCGCCCGATCTCCTCCCCGTCCTCATCCACCAGATGCGATTCGGCGATGAACACCCGCCGGCGTCCGCTGACCCAGCGCCCGTCGGCGACGATCCTGCCGGCGCGCACCGGGCTGGTGAAGTGCAGATTGAACGCCGTGGTCAGCAGGAAGCGGTCGGTGACCAGCGAATTGGCGGCGTAGAAGGCGGCATCGTCCAGCATCTTGAAATAGATCGTGCCGTGCGCCGCGCCGGCGGCATGGTGGAAGCGCTCATCGACGGTGAAGTGGATCCGCGCGTGGCCCTGCCCCACCACCTCCAGCCGCGAATCGAACAGGGCATTGATGGGCGCGGAGGCGTAGAGCGATTCGAGCGCCCGGTAATGCGCGGCCGCGCCGGCCGGCGCCGGATCAGGCGGCATCGCGGTCGGTCGCATCGGTGACCAGGCTGAACAGGGCTTCCTCGCTGGTGGCATCGACGAGCCGTTCGATGGTCCGCTGGTCACGGACCAGGCGCGAGATCGCGGCCAGGGCGTGGAGATGGGCGACCCCGCTGGTCTCGGGCGAGAGCAGGCCGAACACCAGGCTGACCGGCAGGCCGTCGGCAGCGCCGAACTCGGCCGGGTGGCGCAGCTTGAGCAGCGCGGCGATCGGCCGCGCCACGCCGGGGAAGCGGGCATGGGGGATCGCCACGCCGCGCCCGAAGCCGGTGCTGCCCAGCCGCTCGCGCTCCTCCAACCGCTCGAGCACCGCCTCGGCATCGAGGCCCCAGCCGGCGGCAAACCGTTCCGCCAGGGCGCGCAGGATCGCCGGCTTGTCGACCGGATCGACAATGCCCACCGCCTGCGGCGTCATGGAGAACAAGCAAGTCATGGCTGCGGCTTCACTGCAAGGGATCGAACGAACACCGTCACCCGGTCGGCGGTCGCGGGGCGGCGACCCGCGACCGGGGCGAGGCGGAGGGAGGGGAGCGCCTTGGCCCGCCCG
>JACIYY010000358.1 GCA_014359685.1 Porphyrobacter sp.
GGGCGCGCTGTGCCCGATTTGTCGGTGGCTGAACAGGGGGCGGCGGGGCTGCGAATCGCGCCTCGGCCTGAGTCAAACGAAGCTTGTCCCCGCTATCCCTGCCCTGTGGATCGATCAGCGCACTGTTGAGCGAGCGGCGTGCGAATCACCTGCCAGCGGGCAGCAATCGGGCGGCCGAACTTGTCCGCCCTGCTGTCCCGTGGTTTATGCCTGAGCCTGTCCACATGCCACTGCACCTTCACCTTCTATCGGACTCCACCGGCGAGACGCTGGAGATGATCGCCAAGGCCGCGCTCGCGCAGTTCGATGATCCCGAGCTGGTGCGCCATTTCTGGCCGATGGTGCGCTCGCGCCAGCACCTCGACCGGATCCTCGAGGAGCTGGCGCAGCATCCCGGGCTGGTGCTCTACACGCTGGTCAACCCGGAGACCCGCGCTCGGCTCGAGGAGCGCTGCCGCGCGCTGGGGATGCCGCATCTCGCCCCGCTCGACCCGGTCACCGCGCTGCTGGGCGACCGGTTGGGGCAGGAGGCGCATGGCCGCCCCGGCCGCCAGCACGTGATGGACGAGGCCTATTTCGCCCGCGTCGACGCGATCCAGTACACGATCGCCCATGATGACGGGATCGCGGCCGAGGATTGGGAGGAGGCCGACATCGTGCTGGCCGGGGTGTCGCGCAGCTCCAAGACCCCGACCAGCATCTATCTCGCCAATCGCGGCTACAAGGTCGCCAATGTCCCGCTGGTGGTGGAAAGTCCGCCGCCCCCGGCGCTGTTCGCGCTGCGTCGCCCGCTGGTGGTGGGCCTGACCACGGCGCCGCGCCGGCTGATCGAGATCCGCCGCCATCGCCTGCTGTCGCTGAACGAATATGCCGAAACCGCCTATGTCGATGCCGAGAAGGTGGAGGCGGAGCTGGCCTTTGCCAGGCGCCTGTTCGCCGACAACAACTGGCCGGTGATCGACGTCACCCGCCGCTCGATCGAGGAGACCGCCGCCGCGGTGATCCGGCTGTGCAACGAACGGCGCGCCATGCAGGAACCGCTGCCCGGGGGCACCAGGCCGATATGATCGCCGCACGGGCCGGTGCGGCGGGATCGGGGATCGTGCTCGCTTCGGCCAGCGCGTCGCGCCACGCGATGTTGACGGCGGCGGGCGTGACGTTCGAGGCGCGCGCGCCGGCGCTGGACGAGCGCGCAATCGAGGCCGGGCTGGCGGGCGCTGGCGGCGCCCTCGCGCCAGCAGAGATCGCGCTGGCGCTGGCCCGGGCCAAGGCCCTGGCGGTTGCCGAGCCGGGCGGTCGCCCGGTGCTGGGCAGCGATTCGCTGGTGGTGGTGGACGGGCGGCGTTTCGACAAGCCGGCGAGCCGGGCCGAGGCGGCCGAGCATCTGCGCCTGTTCTCCGGCCGGGCGATGCAGCTCCATTCCGCCGCCGCGCTCGCCCGCGACGGGGCGATCGTGTGGGACCATGCCGACCTGGCGGTGCTGAAGGTGCGGGTGCTGTCGGAGGCTTTCATCGCCGCCTATCTGGAGGCCGAATGGCCGGCGGTGCGCGATTGCGTGGGGGTGTTCCGGATCGAGGGGCCGGGGGTCCAGCTGTTCGAGCGGATCGGGGGCGATCATTTCACCGTGCTCGGAATGCCGCTGCTGCCGGTGCTGCGCGCGCTGCGCGCGGTCGGGGTGCTGGCGTCGTGAGCCTTTATGCCGAAATCATCGGCGATCCCGTCGCGCAGTCGAAATCGCCGGCGATCCACAATCACTGGCTGAGCGCGCTGGGGATCGCGGCTGACTATCGCGCTTGTCCCGTCGCCGCGGCGGCGCTGGCCGATTATTGCGCCCAGCGCCGCGACGATCCCGAGTGGTGCGGCTGCAACGTCACCATGCCGCACAAGCAGGCGATCATTGGCCTTGTCGACCGGCTCGACCCGCTGGCGGCGCGGATCGGGGCGGTCAACACGGTCGTCCGCGCCGGCGACGGATCGCTGGCCGGGTTCAACACCGATGCCGGCGGCTTCCTCGAACCGTTGCGTCCGGTTCTGGCGTTGCCGTCCCGGCTGCGGAGCGCGCTGGTGCTGGGCACCGGCGGTGCGGCGCGGGCGGTGGTCGCCGCGCTGGCCGGCGAGGGGGTGACGGTCGTCTTGGCCGGGCGCGATCCGGCCAAGGCGCGCGCATTGCTGGAGGAGCTCGACCCTGCCGGTGGGCACCGTACCGCCGACCTCGCCAGCTTCGCCGCCCCGGCCGGCCGGCCACGCGATCAAGGCGGGCGCGGCTTCGACCTGATCGTCAATGCCAGCCCGCTGGGCATGGCAGGGCAGCCGCCGCTGGCCTTCGATCTCAGCCATGCGCCGCCAGGCAGCATCGTCTACGACATCGTCACCCACCCGCTCGACACCCCGCTGCTGCGCGCGGCGCGGGCGGCGGGGCTGCGCACGATTGACGGGCTGGCGATGCTGATCGGGCAGGCGGCGACGGCCTTCACCCTGTTCTTCGGCGAGGTGCCCCCGCGCGGCGATGGCGACCGCGCGCTGCGCGAGGTACTGGCGCGATGAGCCGGCCGCTGGTGCTCGGGCTGACCGGCTCGATCGGCATGGGCAAGTCGACCGTGGCGGCGATGTTCGCCGATCTGGGTGTGCCGGTATTCGATGCCGATGCCGAGGTGCGGCGGATGCAGGGCCCCGGCGGCGCGCTGCTGCCGGCGATCGAGGCGGCGTTTCCCGGCACCACCGGCCCCGCCGGCGTCGACCGCGAGGCGCTGGGCGCGGCGGTGTTCGGGGATGCGGCGGCGCTCACCCGGCTCGAAGCGATCGTCCATCCGGCGGTCCGCGCCGCGCGCGAGGCCTTCCTGATCGAGCATGGCGGCGCGCCGCTGGTGGTGTTCGACATCCCGCTGCTGTTCGAAACCGGCGCCGACGCGGAGGTGGACGCCACCCTCGTCGTCTCCGCCCCGCCCGAAATGCAGCGCGCCCGGGTGCTGGCCCGCCCCGGCATGACGCCCGAGCGCTTCGCCAGCATCCTCGCCCGGCAGATGCCCGATGCCGAGAAGCGCGCCCGCGCCGATCATGTGATCGACACCGGCCGCCCGCTTGACCAGACCCGCGCGGCGGTGGCGGCGCTGGTGGACAGATTGACCGGCTGAGCCGCGGCCCCCTTGCCAGCCGCCCCGGACCGGGCGACAACACCGCCATGCGCGAAATCGTCTTCGACACCGAAACCACCGGCGTCGATCCCCGCAGCGGCGACCGAATCGTCGAGATCGGCTGTATCGAGCTGGTCAACAAGGTGCCCTCGGGCCGCACCTTCCACGCCTTTTTCAACCCCGGCCGGCCGATGCCGCCGGAGGCGGAGCGGATCCACGGCCTCAGCGACGCGTTCCTTGCCGACAAGCGCGCCTTCCACGACCATGTCGGGGAGCTGCTGGCCTTCCTCGCCGATGCGCCGCTGGTGGCGCACAACGCGCAGTTCGACTTCGCCTTCCTGAATTGCGAGCTGGGCCTGTGCGACCATCCGCCGATCGACATGGCGCGAATGGTCGACACGCTGGCGCTGGCCCGGCGGCGCCATCCGGGGGCCAAGCATTCGCTCGATGCGCTGTGTTCGCGCTATGGCATCGATCGCAGCCACCGCGTGCTGCACGGCGCGCTGCTCGACGCCGAATTGCTGGCGCAGGTCTATGTCGAGCTGACCGGCGGGCGCCAGATCGGGCTGGCCCTTGCCGGCCTTGCCGCCGGCACTGCCCCGCTCGTCGGCGGGCCGCAGCGCGATGGGGCGAGCCTTGCGCCGGCGCGGCCGCCGCGCCCCGCCCGCCCCCATTGCGCCAGCGCGGCGGAGCTGGCCCGGCACAAAGCGTTCGTGGAAACGTTGGATTCTCCGCTCTGGGCGCAATGATGCGCGGGGTCGGTCCCCGGCATCGGCGCGCCCACGGCCAGGAAACAGAAGGAGAAACCCCACCCATGGATATTCGCGTCTCCGGCCACCAGATGGACACCGGATCGGCCCTCCAGGACCATGCGACCGATCGCCTCAACCGGATCGTTGAGAAATATTTCAGCCGCGCGCAATCCGCGACCGTCACCTTCGGCAAGGCGCCGGCCAGCGGCTTCGCCTGCGACATCGTGCTGCACGTCAATAATGGTCTGATCCTCAAGAGCTCGGCCCAGGCCCAGGACGCGCACCTCGCCTTCGATCAGGCCGCCGACAAGATCGAGAAGCAGTTGCGGCGCTACAAGCGCCGCCTCAAGGACAGGCACGAGCAGGCGCACGAGGCGGCGAAGGTGGAGGACGCCGCCTACACCATCTTCGCCGCCGGGCCGGAGAGCGACGGCGAGGAGGAGGACAGCGATGGGGACGGGGCCAGCGCCGCCCCGCCGGTGATCGCCGAGACGCGCGTCGACGTGCCCGAGGTCAGCGTGTCGGACGCGGTGATGATGCTCGACCTGCGCCACACCGGGGCGCTGCTGTTCAAGAACGCTGGCACCGGGCGGCACAATATGGTCTATCGCCGCAACGATGGCTCGATCGGCTGGGTCGAACCGTCCTGAGCGGGCGGGCCAAGGCGCTCCCCTCCCTCCGCCTCGCCCCGGTCGCGGGTCGCCGCCCCGCGACCGCCGACCGGGTGACGGTGTTCGTTCGATCCCTTGCAGTGAATCCGCAGCCATGACTTGCTTGTTATCC
>JACIYY010000359.1 GCA_014359685.1 Porphyrobacter sp.
CACTCGCCGCCGCGCTGGCGATCTTCGCCGCGACCTGGCTGCCACCGGTCGCCATGCCGGCGGCGCTGTTCTCGGCCGCAGGGATGCTGGCCGTTGCGGGCGAGGTGCTGGTCGGGCTGGCGCTGGGCTTTGTCCTCCAGCTCGCCTTCGCCGCGCCGCAGATCGCCGCCGAGCTGATCGGCGGCGGCATGGGGATGAGCATCGCGACCGCCGCCAATCCCGACAGCGGCGGCCAGACCACCGCGCTCGGCCAGTATTTTGCCATTGTCCTGACGCTGATCTTCCTCGCGGTCGGCGGGCACCTGCACTGGATCGCGCTGGTGATGGAGAGCTACCGGGCGTTTCCGCCGGGCGAGACCTGGCTGGGGGCGGAACGCTTCGCGACGATCGCCGGCTTTGCCGGGGCGATGTTCGAAACCGGGGTGCGGATCGCCCTGCCGCTGGTGCTGATCCTGCTGCTGGTGCAGGTGGCGACGGGTGTGCTCAGCCGCTCGGCCCCCTCGCTCAACCTGTTCGCGCTGGGCCTGCCCGTCGGCATCCTTGCCGGGATCGCCGCGCTGATCGTCACCGCGCCGCTGATCCACGACCAGCTGGTCGACCTGGCGGCCGATGCGTTGGCCGAGGCCGGGGCGGTGCTGCAATGAGCGACAGTTCCGGCGAGAAGAGCTTCGCCCCGACAGCCAAGCGCAAGAGCGATGCCGCCGGCAAAGGCGACGTGCTGCGCTCACGCGAGCTGGGCAGCGCGGCGGCGGTCCTGCTGGGCGGCGCCTGGCTCGCCCTCGCCGGCCCGTGGCTGCTCGGCGAGCTGGCGATCCTGCTGAAGGGCAGCTTCACCTTCGGCCGCGCCGACCTTGCCACCTTCGCGCCGGGCGACGCGCTGCTTGCGGCGCTCCTCGCCGCCGCACCGCCGCTGGCCGCGCTGGGTTTGCCGCTGATCGGGTTGACGCTGGTCAGCCAGCTCGCCTTCGGCGACGGGCGGTGGGTCGCCGGCAACATGGCGTTCAAGGGCTCGCGCCTCGATCCGCTGAAGGGCTTGCAGCGGATGTTCGGCCCCAACGGCCTGATCGAGATGGGCAAGGGGCTGCTCAAGGTGGCGCTGCTCGGCGGGATCGCCTTCGCCTGGGCGCGCGGCTGGCTGGCGACCATCGCCGGGCTCGGCCGGGGCGATCTGGCGCAGCAGCTGTCGGCCGGCTGGGCGGCGCTGCTGTCGCTGATCTTCGCGCTCGGCGCAGGGCTGGTGGTCATCGCGATGGTCGATTTCCCGCTGCAATGGATGCAGCGGATGAAGCGGCTGAAGATGAGCCATCAGGAGATGCGCGACGAGCACAAGGAAAGTGACGGCTCGCCCGAGGCCAAGGCCGCCCGCCGCCAGCGCCAGCGCGAGCTCGCCATGGGCGCGGTCGCCCCCGCGATGCGCGAGGCGCAGTTCGTGCTGACCAATCCGGCCCACTTCGCGGTCGCCATGATCTACGACCCGGCGCGCGCCGCCGCCCCGATCGTGCTGGCCAAGGGGCGCGGCGACAAGGCGCTGGCGATGAAGCAGCTGGCGCGCGAGCTGGCGGTGCCGATGCTCGAATATCCCCAGCTCGCCCGCTCGGTCTATTTCACAACCCGCGAGAACCAGACGATCCGCGAGGAGCTGTATGCGGCCATCGCCAGCGTGCTGGCCTTCGTGCTGTCGCTGAAGCGGGGCGAACAGCCGGCGCCGCCGGTGATCGAGGTGCCGGTCGCGCTGCGCTTCGATGCCGAAGGGCGCGCCGCGCCCTGAGCCGTGGCGGGCGGGCCGGGTTGGATACACCGTCACCCGCGTCGGCCCCTAAATCCGCGCCGCGCCCGGCCGTTCTGGACAGCATGGTGGACACATCCTCAATCATCACCGCGCTGGGCGCGGGCAGCGGTATCGACATGGCGGCGCTGGCCGCCGATCTCGCCACCGCACAGTTCCAGGCGCGCAGCGAGCGGCTGGTCGCCCGCAGCGAAGTGCTCGAACGGCAGATTTCCGCCGCCTCCACGATCAAGAGCACGCTGTCGCTGCTGGCCAGCGCACTCGGCGACCGGGTGCGGACCGGCGATCTGTCGCCGCAGCCGAGCATCGCCAGCCCGGCGGTCGCCAGCGTCTCCTCCCCGGCCGGCACCACCGGCACCGGCAGCTACACGCTCGAAGTGCTGGCGCTGGCCACCCGCCAGACGCTGGCCGGCCCGGCGCTCGCCAGCGCCGATAGCGCAGCCGGCGCGGGCACGCTGACCATCCGCTTCGGCACCACCACCGCCGGGGGCTTCACCGCCGATAGCGGGCAGCCGGCGCTGGATGTGGAGATCGCCAGCGGCGCGACCCTGTCCGACGTCGCCGCCGCGATCAATGCCAAGGGCGCGGGCGTCACCGCCTATGTCGCGCAGACCGCCGCCGGGGCGCAGCTGGTGATGAAGGGTGCCGAGGGCGCGGCCAATGGCTTCATCGTCGAGGCCACCGAGATCGCCGGTGAGGAAGGGCTGGCGGCGCTGGCCTGGAACCCGGCTGCGGGGGGCGACCCTGCGCGCCTGCTCTCCGCCGCCGGCGATGCCAGCTTCAAGCTCGACGGGCTGGCGATGACCAGCGCCGGCAATGCCACCGGCCCGGTCGCCCCCGGCCTGTCGCTGGTGCTGACCGGCACCAATGCCGGCGCGACGACCACGATCACCTTCGGCAATCCGGCCGCCGCCATCACCGGCGCGATGCAGGATTTCGTCTCCGCGCTCAACGAAGTGGCCGAGCAGCTGCGCACCGCGACCGATCCGCTGACCGGCGATCTGGCGCGCGACCCCGGCGCGCGGGCGCTCCGGCGTGCGCTGTCGGAGCTTGCGGGCGAGGTGATCATGCCGGCGGCGGCCGACGGGGCGCCGCGCACCCTCGCCGATCTTGGCCTGGCGACCCAGCGCGACGGCAGCTTCCGGCTCGATCCCGCGCGGCTGGAGGCGACGCTGGCGAGCAGCCCGGAGGGTGCCGCGGCGATGTTCACGCCGGGCCTCTACGGCATCTTCGCCACTGTCGACCGGATCGCGCGCAACGCCGCCCGCACCGGCGACCCCGGCTCGCTCGCCGGCTCGATCGCCCGTTACCAGATCCAGTCGAGCGACGCCGCCAAACAAAATGCCGCGCTGGCCGAAAAGCAGGAGGCGCTGCGCGCCTCGCTGACCGCGCGCTTCGCCAAGGCCGATACGCGGATCAGCGCCTCGCAATCGACGCTGAGCTTCCTGCGCGCCCAGATCGACGTCTGGAACGCCGACAAGAACTGACGATGCTGGCGCTGACCGATCCGCACGAGGCCTATCGCGTGAGCGAAGTGGACGCCCGGCTGAGCGGCGCCGGCACCGCCGCGCTGGTAACCTTCTGCCTGGCGCAGGTGATCCAGGGGCTCGGCTGCGCGGTGGCGGCGCATGAACGCGCGCATTGGGCGGTGCGCAGCAAATGGCTGACCCGTGCGCTGACCGCGCTGACCGCGCTGGAGATGGGGGTGGACCGCGAGGCTCCTCTGGCCGACGCGCTGCTGCAGATCTACGGCGCGGCCCGCCGGGCGCTGCTCGATTCCGCGGTCGCCTTCGACCCGGCGGCTCTGGAGACGATCCGGAGCGACTTCCGCGACATTCTGGCGGCGCTGTCGGCGCAGGGCTGAACGGCACGGCGCCCGCCGGCGCCTCGGCTCAGAGAGCGACGTCCAGCAGCAGCGCCGCGATCCGGGCCGCCGCCTGTCCGTCGCCATAGGGGTTGTGGGCCCGCGCCATCGCCCGATGGGCGGCCGGGTCGTCGAGCAGGCGGGCGGCTTCGGCCACGATCCGCGCCGGATCGGTTCCCACCAGCCGCGCGGTGCCGGCGACGAGTCCCTCGGGCCGCTCGGTCGTGTCGCGCAGCACCAGCACCGGAGTGCCCAGCGCCGGCGCCTCTTCCTGCACCCCGCCGCTATCGGTCAGGATCAGCCTCGCCACCGACAGCAGGCGGGTGAAATCGGGATAATCGAGCGGCTCGACCAGCGCCACCGAGGCCAGCCCGGCAAGGCGCCGCTGGAGCGGCCCGCGCACGGCAGGATTGGGGTGGAGTGGGACGATCAGGCCGAGATCGCCGCGGGCGGCGAGCGCCTCGATGGCGGTGGCGATCCCGTCCACCCCCTTGCCCCAATTCTCCCGCCGGTGCGCGGTCACGGCGACGATATGCAGCCCGGCGAAGCGCCGCTCCAGCGCCGCCATTCGCCCGCCCAGCGCGGGTTCGCGGGCGAGGCGCGCGGTGGTCCAGCGCAAGGCGTCGACCACCGTATTGCCGGTCACGTGGATCGCGCCGGGTGCCACCGCTTCGGCCAGCAGCGCGTCGGCGGCACGCCGGGTCGGGGCGCAGTGAAGCGTGGCCAGCGCCGCGATCGCCTTGCGGTTCCACTCCTCGGGCCACGGCTGGCGCGGATCGCCGCTGCGCAAGCCGGCCTCGACATGGGCGATGGGGATCTGCCGGCCATGCGCGGCGAGCGCGCCAGCCAGCGCGGTCGCGGTGTCGCCCTGCAGCACCACCCAGTCGGGCCGTTCGGCATCCAGCGCCGCGCCGACGCGGACCAGCATCAGCGCGGTCAGCGCATCGACACTCAGTCCGGGCGGGACCGGGCCGCAAGCGCGGTCGGGCACGATCCCGGCCTGCGCCAGCACCGCATCGACCATCGCGCCGTGCTGCCCGGTGACGCACAGCCGGCTCTCGCAGCGCGGATCGGCGGCCAGCGCATGGAGCAGCGGGAACAGCTTGATCGCTTCGGGCCGGGTGCCGAGGACGGTGAGGATCGTGCGGCGCACCGGGCGCGATGAACGGGCGCTGCCGGCCGGAGGCGGCTGGCTCAAAGGCCGTCGGTCGCCGCCTGCGGATCGACCGGGCGCGGCGCCTCGTCGCTGGCATCGTCGAACGGGACGTCCGCCGACGGAGCGGCAGGCGGCGCGCGCGACGGATCGACCACCTCGGCCGGGGGCGCGGAGGGATCGATCGTGGCTGCCGGCTCTTCCGCCTGCTCGCGGCGCAGCCGCTCCTCGTAGTCGCGCTCGATCGCCTCGACCCGCGACTGGGTGGCGGCGGCCTCCGCGTCGATCTCGGCCAGCCTCTCGTCGCGGGCCTCGGCGATCAGCTGGCTGAAGCGCACGTTGGAGCTTTGCGCGCGCTCGGCATAGGCGGCCTCGATCATTTCGGCGGTGCAGCCCAGCTCTCCGCCGAGCCCCACGGGGGAGCACGACAGAGCGCCGAAATCGCCCACCGTCTCGTACGATTTGACGCGGGCGGCCCAGGCCTCGTTGGCGGGATCGCCGCTTTGGCGCAGCCGCTCGGGGATGCGGAACCGCTCGCTCTCGTCCATCCGCGCGCAGACCACGATCTCGCCCGATGCGGACGGCGGGCACTCGTCCTCGCCATAGATGATCAGCGTGTTGACCCGGTCGCCGCCTTCGTCCTGCGCGCTCGCAGGGCCGGCGAACGCTACCGGCGCGGCCGCCAGCGCGAGGGCCAGCGGCAGGTGACGGGACAGGCGACGGGGGGACGGGAGACGGGTCATGGCGGTTCCTTCGGGGCGGCGTCGCGGCCGCCGGCTGGCATTGGGCGCGCGGCCCGGTGTATGGAGGATGAAGCGTTCCGGGCCCGGCTGCGGTTCCGGCTCAGACCCGCTCCGACAGGCGGATCGCGGCGCGGCAGCCGAGCCGGATCGCGCCCGACAGCAGGCGATAGGCCGGCGCCCGCTCCGCCCCCGAGGCAATCGCGGTCGCATGGTGCTCGCGCTCGTCCTCGCGGAAGCGGGCGATCAGCGCCGCCAGCTCGGGATCGTCGCGCCCGTCGGCCCGGTCCTGTTCCAGCGTTTCGAGCTGGCGGGAATAATGCCGGTCGATCTCGGTCTCCACCGCTGCGGTGCAGGCCATCGCCGCTTCCGGCCCGAGCAGCGCGGTCGCCGCCCCGAGCGCGTAGCCGGCCGCCGACCACAGCGGCTGGAGCGCGGTCGGGCGCACCCCGCGCCCCGTCAGCAGGGCGTCGAACTCGGCGCGGTGGGCGGCCTCCTGCTCGGCCATCGCGCGGATCTGCGCCGAATGCGGCGCGCGGTCGCCCATCACCGCGATCTGCCCGGCATAGATCCGGGTCGCCCCGACCTCTCCGGCATGGTCGACGCGGATCATCCGCGCCCGCTGTTCGCTGCGCCCCGTCATCCTCGTGCACTCCTGAGGCCCAGCAGGCCGAAGATCCCCAGCCCGGCCAGCGTCGAAATCAGCGCGTTCCAGCCCGCCAGCGACACGCCGAGCAGCCGCCACGGCGCCTGATCGCAGCGCGCCAGCGGCGCGGCCATGATCGCCTCCAGCGGGTCGCCGCCCCCCGCGCCCGGCGGCGCGGCGCAGGCGGCCAGCCCCGGCCACCAGCCATATTCGACGCCGGCGTGGAACGCGCCGACCATGCCCGAGACCATGATCGCCAGCGCCGCCAGCGACAGCCAGACGCGCGGCGGCGGCACGACGGTGGAGACCAGCGCCAGCGCCAGCGCGGCGAAATGGCCGTAGCGCTGCCACCAGCACAATTCGCAAGGGGCCAGGCCAAAGCCGTATTCGCTGACATAGGCGCCCGCGATCAGCACGGCCGGCACGCCGAGCGCCAGCCGCTGGGCGAGCAGGATGGCGGGATCGCTGGGAGGGGTCACCCGGCCGGCTGCCCGATCAGCGGCGCGCGGCGACGATTGCGCTGCCGGTGCGGCGCAGCGTCTTCAACGCATAATCGAGCTGGAAATCCTCGATCCCCTGCGCCGCCAGTTCCTCCGCCGTGGCGGAAAAGCGCGGATCGGGCGCGCGATCGGCCTCCAGCGCCTCGTCCTCCAGATCGACCTCGTTGACCAGATGGCGGCGCAGATCGCTCTCGCGCAGCGCATATTGCTGGCGGCGCGCGGCGTCGGGATCGGACAGCTGCGGGACGCGGATATCGGGCTCGATCCCGCCTTCCTGCACCGACCGGCCGGAGGGGGTGTAGTAGCGTGCGGTGGTCAGCTTCAGCGCGGCGTCGCGGGTCAGCGGCAGCAGCGTCTGCACGCTGCCCTTCCCGAAGCTGCGTTCCCCCATCACCAGCGCGCGCCGCTGGTCCTGCAGCGCGCCGGCAACGATCTCGCTGGCCGAGGCCGAGCCGACATCGATCAGCACGATCATCGGCACCCCGGCCGCGACATCGCCGGGATAGATGCTTTCCGCCTCGTAGAAGATGCTGTCGCGCCGGGTCCGACCGCGCTGCGAGACTATCTGGCCGTGGTCGAGGAACAGGTCGCTGAGCGCCACCGCCTCGTCCAGCGATCCGCCGGGATTGCGCCGCAGGTCGAGCACCAGCCCGTTCAGGCGCCCGCCCGCCTCGCCGCGCAGCTCGGTCAGCGCGGTGCTGACATCGACGCCCACATCGCGGCTGAATTCGTTGACGCTGATCACACCGATCCCGCCATCGGCCAGTTCGTGGGTCACCGGCTCCAGCTCGATCAGGCCGCGCGTGACGCTGACCTCGAACGGCTCGTCGCGGCCGGGGCGGAAGATCGACAGGGTAATCGCGGTGCCGGCGGGGCCGCGCATCTGGCGCACCGCCTCGTCCAGCTCCAGCCCATAGATCAGCTTGCCGTCCAGATGGGTGATATAGTCGCCGGCCTTGATCCCGGCGGCATCGGCGGGGCTGCCCTTGAACGGGGAGACGACCTTGACCGCGCCATCCTCCATCTGCACCGAAATGCCGAGCCCCTGATAATTGCCGTCGATCATCGCCTCCAGCCGCTCCAGCGCGGCGCCGTCGAGATAGGCGGAATGGGGATCGAGCGCGGCCAGCATCCCGTCGATCGCGCCGCGGATCAGCACCTCGTCCTCGACCGGCTCGACATAGCTGGCCTTGATCCGCTGATAGGTGGCGAACAAAGCGGCGAATTCGGGCGAGGCGCGGCCTTCCACCTGCGCGAAGCCGGCGGTCGTCGCCGGCAACAGCGCGACGGCGGTCAGCAAAGCGGCGGCGCGCAGCGGCTGGGCAAGCTTCATGCGGACGAACATCCTGTACGATCGGACCCCATTGTAGGGGCGCATCGCGAGGAACGCCAGATGGGGCGCGCGCCCGCGATCTCAGCCGGCGCGGTGGTAGGGATGGCCGGCAAGGATGCTGGTGGCGCGGAACAGCTGTTCCATCAGCATCGCGCGGGCCAGCAGATGCGGCCAGGTCGCGCGCCCGAAGGCCAGCAGCAGGTCGGCTTCGGCCCGTTCGTGCGCCGGGTGGCCGTCCGCCGCGCCGAGCACGAAGCGCGCCTCGCGCACACCGCCGTCGCGCCAGCGTTCGAGCTGCGCAGCCAGCGCCGCGGATTCGAGCTGCTCCCCCCGCTCATCGAGCAGTACGCGGCGGCATGGGGTCAGCGGATCGGGCACCCTGCCGCCGCTTTCCGGCAGTTCGGTCAGCCGCAGCGGCCAGGCGATGCGCTTTTCGTAACGCGCGACCAGCTCCGCCTCGGGCGAACGGGCGATCTTGCCCCGCGCGATCACGTGGAGGAGCATTCCTGTTATGGGTGCCTGTTATGGGTGGCGGCCGGCGGCGATCCTTGTCGCACGCCGTCAGGCG
>JACIYY010000036.1 GCA_014359685.1 Porphyrobacter sp.
CCGCGCACCGCCGCCAGCGCGACATATTCGAGATCCGTGCCCGACGGTGCGAACACGATGGCGCAGGCATCGTCCAGACCATAGGCGCGGCGGATCCGCGCCCGCAACCGCTCCAGCCGCACCTCGTAGCTCTCCGCGACGGCGGCAGCGCAGGCGCAGGCATGGGCGAAGGCGGCGGGCGACAGATCATTGGCGGTGGAAGAGGCGTAAGCCAGCGTGCGGCGCGGATAGGGGGCCGAGAGGTAGCGGTTGAGGCCGGTCTGCGGATCGAGCGCGATGCGGGCGTCGCCGCCGCTCGCCAGCAGCCGGATCGTCGCGCGGGCCTGCGCGCCCGCGCCCCCGGCCAGCGCGATGTCGGGAAACTGCACGGCGGTGAGGTCCATGGTCTTCGTTTCGGCTTGTGGAGGCGACCATGGCGCCCTTAAGGCCGCCCTCCACCAAAGGAAAGGCGCGATCCCCTTGTCTGCCCAGCCACCGTATCCTGCCCCGGTCCGCCCGCTCTCGATCGACGAGGAGACGCGGGCGCGGCTGCGCATCCTGTTCATCGCCAAGCACGCGCTGGGCGGCGGCGTGCCGCATCCCGAGGACGGCAATCACGCGCTCTATCATCACGAAGTGCGGACCATCCTCGAAGGTCTCGGCCTCAACCTGACGCTGGCCGACAGCTTCGATGCGCTGTGGGATCGCCCGCCGGTCGACTTCGTGTTTCCGCTGCTGAACCGGGCCGGCTTCCTCAATTCGGAGATGCTCGGCCCGCTGCTGTGCACCCGCCACGGCATTCCTTTCCTGGGCGCGAGTCCGATCCTGCGCGGCCTGTCGGATGACAAGCACCTTGCCAAGCGGGCAGCGGCGGCGGCCGGCGTTCCGACCGCGCCATGGGCGATCTACCGCCGCGGCGCGCCGGTCAGCGCCGACCGCCACCCGCCGGCGGAGCGCTGGGTGATCAAGCCCAATGCCTCCTCCGCCAGCTGGGGCGTGCGCGACGCAACCGATTGGGCCGGCATCCGCGATGCCATCGCGGCGATCCATGACGAAGGGCACGATGCGCTGGTGGAGCCGTTCGTGGACGGCAGCGATGTCGAGGTGCCGGTCATCACCACCGGCGATCCGGTGGTCCTGCCGATGATGATCTTCCGCCAGGCCGATCCGGCGCACCTGCGCACCTATTACGAAAAGCGCGACCTGGTGGACCGTTCGGCCAAATACACGCTCGATCCGTTCGAGGATGCACGGGTCGCCGCCACCATTGCCGGCTACACCGCGCGGCTGTGGGACGAATACCGCCCGTTCGATTACGGCCGGTTCGAATTCCGGCTGAACGAGCGGACCGGCGAGGTCAATTTCCTGGAGGTCAACCTGAACTGCAACCTGTGGTCCGAAAAGGTCTTCGGCCGCGCCGCCACTTTGGCCGGGCTGACCCAGCCGCAGCTGATCGAGACGATCCTAGCCGACAGCCTGCGCCGCAACGGCCTGATGCGCTAGGCCGGGCCCGGCGCAGCGCTTGCCCTCGCCCCCCAAGGCGCTAGATAGGCGGCACAGCGAAAGGACTGATCCGCAGCCATGGCCACCTTCACCCTCCCCAAGAACAGCGTGATCTCCAGGAATGGGCGGCACCATGCAACGCCCGCGACCACGGCCAAGGGGCGCATCCAGACGCTGAAAATCTATCGCTGGGATCCCGATAGCGGCGAGAATCCCCGCTATGACAGGTTCGAGATCGACCTTGGCGAGTGCGGGCCGATGGTGCTCGACGCGCTGCTCAAGATCAAGAACGAGATCGACCCGACGCTGACCTTCCGGCGGTCGTGCCGAGAGGGGATCTGCGGCTCGTGCTCGATGAACATGAACGGCAAGAACGGGCTGGCCTGCACCACCGCGATGGAAGACCTGAAGGGCGAGATCCGCATCACCCCGCTGCCCCACATGGAGGTGGTCAAGGACCTGGTGCCCGATTTCAGCCTGTTCTATGCGCAATATGCCTCGATCCGGCCGTGGCTCCAGACCGTCACCACCACCCCTTCGGGCAAGGAACGGTTGCAGACCCCCGAGCAGCGCGCCAAGCTGGATGGCCTCTATGAGTGCATCCTGTGCGCGTGCTGCTCAACCGCCTGCCCGTCCTATTGGTGGAATTCGGACAAGTTCCTCGGCCCGGCGATCCTGCTCCAGGCCTATCGCTGGCTGGCCGACAGCCGTGACGAGATGACCGGCGAGCGGCTCGACGAGCTGCACGATCCGTTCCGCCTCTATCGCTGCCACACGATCATGAACTGCGCCAATGTCTGCCCGAAGGGGCTGAACCCCGCCAAGGCGATCGCAGAAACCAAGAAGCTGCTGGCGGAACGCGAATTGTAAGGCGCGACCGCTGGCCGCACTGCCCGACCGTTACCGCGCGCTGGTCGCTGCGGGCGAGCTGCGTCCCGACGCCGAGCAGGAAGCGGCAATCCAGCGCCTCGCGCGCCTGCAAGCGGAACTGGAGGGCGCCGCGTCAGGCGCCCCGCGCGCCGGCCGCCTGATGGCGCGGCTGCTGCGCCGCGCGCCCGCCCGGCCGCAGGGGCTGTATCTGTGGGGCGGCGTCGGGCGCGGCAAGTCGATGCTGATGGACCTGTTCCACCAGACGCTGCGGATCGAAGCCAAGCGCCGGGTCCACTTCCACGCTTTCATGCAGGAGGTCCACGAGCATCTGCGCGAGGCCCGCCGCAGCGAGAGCGGCGACCCGATCCCGCCGGTCGCCGCCGCCATCGCGCAGGGCCTGCGGTGCCTCGCCTTCGACGAGATGGTGGTCAACAATTCGGCCGACGCGATGATCATGAGCCGGTTGTTCCGCGCGCTGATCTGCGATCAAGGCGTCACCGTCGTCACCACCTCCAACCGCCCGCCGGGCGATCTCTACAAGGACGGGCTGAACCGCGAGCATTTCCTGCCCTTCATCGCGCTGATCGAACGCGAGATGGACGTGATCGCGCTCAACGGCCCGACCGATTACCGGATGCAGCGCGCCGGCGGCCTTGACCGCTGGGTGACGCCGCCGGACGATGCCGCGACCGCGCGGATGCGCGAGGCGTTCTTCCGCATGACCGACTTCCCGCCGGAAGATGCCGCCCACGTTCCCTCGCAGGAGCTCGACGTCGGTGGCGGGCGGACGCTGCACGTGCCGCGCAGCCTGAAGGGGGTCGCCGTGTTCAGCTTCAAGCGCTTGTGCGCGGAGGCCCGCGGCGCGGTCGACTACCTCGCCATCGCCCGCGAGTTCCACACCGTCTTCATCATGGGCATCCCAATCCTCGGCCCTGACCATCGCAACGAGGCGGCCCGCTTCCGCACCCTGATCGACGCGCTCTACGAACATCGCGTCAAGCTGTTCGCCACCGCCGCAGCGGAGCCGGAGGCGCTCTATCCGGCCGATGCCGGCGGGGACGAGGCCGGCCGGTTCGAGTTCGAGCGCACCGTCAGCCGGCTGCGCGAGATGCAGAGCGAGGAATACATGGCGCTGGGCCACGGCGCACAGGGCTGAGCGCCGCTGCTACACCAGCATCTCGCCCGCCCGGCCATGCGCCAGGAAGGCCGCCGGGCTGGCGCTGGCGCCATAGGCTCCGGTGGAGAACACCGCCACCAGATCGCCGACCTGCGCATGCGGCAGCGGCGCCTGGTCGGCGATGCGGTCGATCGGCGTGCACAGGCAGCCGACCACGCTGACCTCCTCCTCCGCGTCCGCGCCGAAGCGGGTGGCGATGGCGACCGGATAATTGCGCCGCACCACGGTGCCGAAGTTGCCCGATGCGGCCAGCACATGGTGCAGCCCGCCATCGGTGATGAGGAAGGTGTGGCCAGCGCTCTGCTTGCGGTCGACGATCCGCGTCAGATAGACGCCCGCCTCCCCCACCAGATAGCGGCCCAGCTCCACCGCCAGCTCGGTCCCGGCCAGTTCCGCCGGCAGGTTCGCCACTCGCTCCGCCAGCGCGGCCCCGACCGCCGCCAGATCGAGCGGCCGGTCGCCGTGGAAATAGGGAATGCCGAAGCCGCCGCCCATATTGAGGTGCGGCAGCGGATGGCCGATCTCTTGCGTCAGGCGCGCCGCCAGCGCCAGCACCGCGCCTTGCGTCTCGGCGATGGCGCCGGCATCGAGCGCCTGGCTGCCGGCGAAGACGTGCAGCCCGCGCCACTCGGCGCCCGCGCCGATCACCTCGCGCGCCAGCGCCGGCACCAGCGCCTCGTCCACCCCGAAGGGCTTGGCGCCGCCGCCCATCTTCATGCCCGATCCGCGCAGCTCGAAGGCCGGGTTGACCCGGATCGCCAGGCGCGGGCGAATCCCGGTCCGCTCTGCGATGGCGAGCGCGCGCCGTGCCTCGCCCGCCGATTCCAGGTTCAGCGTCACGCCGCAGCGGATCGCCCGCTCCAGCTCCGCATCGCGCTTGCCCGGCCCGGCGAAGCTCATCGCCGCCGGGGCCTGCCCGGCTGCCAGCGCGAGGTCGAGCTCGCCGGCGGAGGCGAGGTCGAAGCCATCGACCAGGGTGCGCATCAGCGCCAGCAGCGGCGGAAAGGGGTTGGCCTTGACCGCATAATGCAGCCGCACGGCCGCCGGCAGATGGGCGCGCAGCAGCGCGACCCGGTCACGGATCAGATCGGCCGAGTAGACGAACAGCGGCGTCCCGCCGCCCTCTGCCACCAGCGCGCTGGCGGTGCGGCCGGCGATTGCCAGTTCCCCATCCAGCGCCGCATAGCCGGCCGGCACCGGCCCGAGCGGCTTCATGGTTCGACACCCTCGGCCAGATCGCCCAGCAGCGCCGCGCGGTCGAGCTTGCCGTTCGGCCCCAGCGGCATCGCCGCCACCCAGCGCAGCTGCTGCGGCTGCATGTAATTGGGCAATTCGCGCTTCAGCGCCGCGCGCAGGGCCGGCTCGCCGGCCGGGTCGCCGCGCACCACCAGAGCCACCGCCTGCCCCAGCCGCTGGTCCGGCACGCCCAGCGCGGCCGCCTCGCGCGCCAGCCCGGTGGCGAGCGCTGCCTCCTCGATCTCCTGCGGGCTGATGCGGTTGCCGGCGCTCTTGATCATGGCATCGTGGCGCCCGGCGAAATAGAGCAGCCCGTCCGCGTCGCGCACCACCCGGTCGCCCGACCATACCGCAGTGCCGCCATGCGAGGATTGCGGCGGCGCCGCGCGGAACCGCTCGGCTGTGCGCTGCGGATCGCGCCAGTAGCCGTGCGCCACCAGCGGCCCGCAATGGACCAGCTCCCCCTCCTCGCCCGGCTCGGCCAGCGTCACCGCGTCGCGCATCACCAGCACCTCCGCGAAGGGCACCGCCGTGCCCATCGAGGTCGGATGCGAATCGACCAGCGAGGGGTCGAGGAAAGTGGACCGGAATGCCTCTGTCAGCCCATACATCGCGAACAGCTGCGCCTGCGGGATGGTTCGCCGCAGCGCGCGCACCAGCCCCTCCCCCAGCGCGCCGCCGCTATTGGTCAGGCGGCGCAGCGCTGCGGTCGCGGCGGGCGGCCAGTCCTGCTCGACCAGTTGCACCCATAGCGGCGGCACGGCGGCGATGGTGGTGACGCCATGCCGCACGCAGGCCCTGACCACGTCGCGCGGGGTCAGGTAGTCGAGCGGCACCACGCGGCCGCCCGCATACCAGGTGCTCAACAGCTGGTTCTGGCCATAATCGAAGCTCAGCGGCAGCACCGCCAGCACCACGTCGTCCGGCGTCAGCGCCAGATAATGCGCGACGCTGACCGCACCGAGCCACAGATTGGCATGGCTGACCATCACCCCCTTGGGCCGCCCGGTGGAGCCGCTGGTGTAGAGCAGTGCCGCCAGTTGGTCGGGCACGGCGGCCGAGGGTGGAAGCGCGACATTGGCCGAGGAGGCCGCTGCAAGCGCGTCGTTTTCCTCGATCGTGGTGCAGTCGGCCGGGATGTCTGCGGATTCCAGCGTGACGAGCCGCGCGCCGGTGCCGAGCAGCAGCCGCGCGCCGCTATCGCCCAGCACATGCGCCACCTGCGCCCGCTTCAGCAGCGGGTTGATCGGCACGTGGACCAGCCCGGCACGCGGCGCGGCCAGTGGCAGCAGGCAGGTCAGCTCGCCCTTGGCAGCCCAGCTTGCCACCCTGTCGCCCGGTTGCAGGCCCTGGCCGCGCAGCCAGCCGGCAAGGCGCGCGACCCGCCCGCGTGCCTCGGCGCGGCTCAGCGGGCCGGCGCGCAGCACCAGCGCCGGGGCGGCATCTTCGCCGCCCTCCAGCAGGTGGTCGACCGGGTGCGGGAGGGGATCGGGAGCAGGAGCGGTTCCGGCCGGGGTCATGGTCCTGCCTATCGGATTGCGTCGGCCAGCGTGCAAGGGCGCCGTGACTCCGCGCCCGTGCCCGCTTGTCTCGGGAACCGGCGCTGCTATTGAGGCCGCCCCATGGAGCAGACCAGCGGCGCAGCCCACGGCCCCAGCGCCGGCACCGACAGCATCGACAGCACGCTGCGGCGGGTGCTGGGCGAGGTGCTCGGCCTTCCGCCAGAGCAAGTGGCGGCGTTCGACCTCGACACCGGGCTGTTCGGCCACCTCCCCGAACTCGATTCGATGGCCGTCGCCGGGCTCCTGACCGAGATCGAGGACCAGCTCGGCATCATCATCGAGGATGACGACGTCGAGGGCGAGATGATGGAGACCTACGGGGCGCTGCTCGCCTTCGCGCGGGCCAAGCGCGCAGGGCGTTAAAGGCGCTACAACAGGAACAGACTGGCCAGCTCCACATGGGTCGACCAGCGGAACTGGCCCACCGGGCGCAGCGCCGCCAGGCGGTAGCCGGCATCGGCCAGCACCCGCCCGTCGCGCGCCCAGCTCGACGGATTGCAGCTGACATAGACGATCCGCGCCACGCCGCTGGCCGCCAGTTGCGCCACCTGCTCGCGCGCGCCGGCGCGGGGCGGGTCGATCACGACGCCGTCAAACCCGCGCAGCTCGTCGGCGCGCAGCGGGTTGCGGAACAGATCGCGGTGGAGCGCCTCCACCGGCAGGCCGGCCCGGCGCGCGGCGGCGCGGCAGGCGAGATGAGGCTCGCGCGCCGCTTCCACCGCCAGCACCCGCGCTCCGCCTCGCGCCAGTGCGAAGGCGAAGGTGCCAAGGCCCGCGAACAGATCGGCGATGCTGCCGCGCGCCGCCAGCCACTCGCTCGCCGCCGCGACGAGCGCCGCCTCGCCATCGGCGGTGGCCTGCAGGAACGCGCCCGACGGCAGGTCGACCGCCACGCCCGACGGCGTGACCCGCGCCGGCTCCGGCTCCCACAACGGCTCGGGCCCATAGCCGTGGTCCAGCACCAGCCGAGCGAGCGCTTGGCGGCGGCAAAAATCCAGCAGCGCCTCGGTCTGCGCCAGCCCGTCGAGCGGCAGGCCGGCAATGGCGCAGTCCACGCCGCAATCGGTCAGCGCCAGGGTGATATCGACCGCCAGCCGCCCGCGCCGCTCCGACAGCAGGCGGCGCAGCGGCTCGACCAGCGCGAACAGTTCGGGGGCAAGGACGTGGCATTCGCGCATATCGACGATGCGGTGGGTTCCCGCCTCGCGGAAGCCGATCACCGGTCCGCCCTTTCCCGTCGCCGCGTGCAGCGTGGCGCGGCGCCGGCTGCGCGGCGGCGACAGGTGAACCGGCGCCACCTGCGCGGCCGCCAGCCCCTGCCCCTCTGCCGCCAGTACCACGCGGTCATGGACGAAGCCGGCCAGCGCAGCCTCGTCGAGGTGCTGCAACTGGCACCCGCCGCAGCGGCCGAAATGGCGGCAGGGCGCCGCCGCGCGGTGCGGACCGGGTCGCACCGTGCCGTCGGCCAGCAACCGGTCGCCGGGGGCAGCGAGCGGCACGTGGCGGCCGTCGGCGGTGATCCCGTCCCCCTTGGCCGCGACCCGAAGGATCGCCGTGCCCTCCTCCGATACGCTCACAAGCAGCGCTCGTAAGCGGCGGGAACCGCTTCGATCAGATCGCTGGCGGTGAAAGCGGCACCGGCGATCCGCGCCGCTTCGGCATGGAGCCACACCGCCTCCTCCGCCGCGACCAGCGCCGCTTGCCCGGTCGCCAGCCGGCTGGCGAGAATCCCGGCCAGCACGTCGCCGGTGCCGGCGGTGGACAGCCAGCTGCTCGCCGGGCGGGCGAAGCGCAAGCCGCCATCGGGTGCCGCGATCAGCGTGTCGGGACCCTTGGCGATCACCACCGCGCGGCTGGCCCGCGCCAGCGTCAGCGCGGCGGCGAGCCGGTCGTGCGGCTCGATCCCGAACCGCGCGCACAGCCCCGCCATCTCGCCCGCATGCGGCGTCAGCAGCAGCGGTGCGCGGCGGCCGGCGAGCATCTCCGGCGCCAGCAGCACCAGCGCATCGGCGTCGAGCACGCATGGCGGCTCGCGCGCCAGCACCGCCGCCAGCCGCTCCGCCGCCGCCTCGTCGCGGCCCAGCCCCGGCCCCACCAGCAGCGCGGCGATGCGGGGATCGGCGAGCGCTTCATCAAGCGGGCCGTCGTTCACCACCAGATCGTCGGGCGTCGCCGGCGATCTGCGGGGGGCGAACAGCTTCACATAGCCGGCCCCGCCATGCATCGCCGCGCGCGCCGCCAGCGCGCCCGCGCCCGGCATCGCCCCGCCGACCACCGCCAGCAGGCCGCGGCTGTATTTGTGCGCCGAACGGGCGGGAGCGGGCAGAGAGGGCCGGGCGATCAGGCGCGCCGCTTCGGCGCCTGCGGTAACGCCAATGTTCACCAGCCGCCGCTCGCCCATCCGCGCCATGCCGGGCAGTAGCCAATGCGCGCGCTTCCATGCACCCAGCGCCAGCGACAGGCGGTATTCGGGCAGCCCGTCGTTCAGCGCCGCGCCGCTATCGGCCTCGATCCCGCTCGGCAAGTCGATGGCGATGGCGCCGGAATGGCTGGCGGCGAGCCGCGCCAGCAGCGCCGCCAGCACCGGGTCGAGCGGACGGGTCAGGCCGCTGCCGAACAGGGCATCGACCAGCAGCCCGCCCCGCGCGCCCGCCACGATGGGGCCGGCATAGGACCGGCGCGCCGCGATCGCCGCCTCGCCCGCCGGATCGAGCGGGGCGACCACCCGCACCTTGCCGCCGCGCGCCTGCACTTCGCGCGCGATGACATAGCCATCGCCGCCATTGTTGCCGGGTCCGCACAGCACCGTCACCGGCGCCCCGGCGGCGATCCGCCAGACCCACTCCGCCGCCCCTTTGCCGGCGCGCTCCATCAGGCTCGCGACCGTCTCGCCGCCATCGATCAGCGCCTGTTCGGCGGCGCGCATCTCGGCGACGGTCAGGGCCGGATCAAGTGCCGCCATGGCGCCCCGGCGCGGCGGGATCAGATATCCGCATAGGTGTGGGTTTCGCTCGCCGCGCCGGGATGGGTGATCGCCCCCTTCACCGCCGGGCCGACAGTGCGGGCATAGCGCCACAGCGCGCCCGACTGGTAATCGTGCGCGCGCGGCTGCCAGCCCTGCCGCCGCCGGTCGAGCACGGCGGGCTCGACCAGCAGGTCGATAGTCCCGGCCTCGGCGTCGATGGCGATGGTGTCGCCATCCTCGACCAGCGCGATGGGGCCGCCATCGGCCGCTTCGGGGCCGACATGGCCGATGCAGAACCCGCGCGTGCCGCCGGAGAAGCGGCCGTCGGTGATCAGCGCCACCTTCTCCCCCATCCCGAGCCCGTAGAGCGCGGCGGTGGTGGACAGCATCTCGCGCATCCCCGGCCCGCCCTTGGGCCCTTCGTAGCGGATCACGATCACGCTGCCCTCCGCGATGGCGCGGCTTTCGACCGCGGCGAAGGCGTCCTCCTCGCAATCGAACACCCGTGCCGGGCCGGTGAATTGCAGCCGGTGCATTCCGGCGACCTTCACGATCGCCCCCTCGGGCGCCAGAGAGCCCTTCAGCCCCACCACGCCGCCGGTCGGGCTGAGCGGGCGGGAGACCGGGTAGATGACCTTCTGGTCGGGGTTCCAGGTCACCTCCTCGATATTCTCGCCCAGCGTCCGGCCGGTGACCGTCATCGGCTCGGGGTCGAGGAACCCGCCGTCGAGCAGGGTCTTCATCGCCATGTAGATGCCGCCCGCCTCGTGCATGTCCTTGGCGACATAGCGGCCGCCCGGCTTCAGATCGGCGATGTAGGGGGTGGACTTGAAGATCTCGGCCACATCGAACAGGTCGAAGGCGATGCCGCATTCGCTGGCCATCGCCGGCAGGTGCAGCGCGGCGTTGGTCGATCCGCCGGTGGCGGCGACCACCCGCGCGGCGTTCTCGAACGCAGCCCGGGTGCAGATGTCGCGCGGGCGCAGGTTACGCGCCACCAGCTCCATCACCTGCCGCCCGGCGGCCACCGCGATCTCCTCGCGGCTCTTGTAGGGAGCCGGCGCCATGTTGCTGTTGGGCAGGGACAATCCGATCGCCTCCCCGACGCAGGCCATGGTGTTGGCGGTGAACTGGCCGCCGCACGCACCGTGGCCCGGACAGGCGACCTGTTCCAGCGCGGTCAGCTGCGACAGCGGGCAATTGCCGGCCGCGAACTGGCCGACCGCCTCGAACACGTCGACCACGGTCACGTCGCGGTCGTGGAAGCGGCCGGGCAGGATCGATCCGCCATAGACGAAGATCGCGGGCACGTTCAGCCGCAGCATCGCCATCATCATGCCCGGCAGGCTCTTGTCGCAGCCGGCGAAGCCGACCAGCGCGTCGTAGCAATGGCCGCGCACCGACAGCTCGATCGAATCGGCGATCACCTCACGGCTGACCAGCGAGCTCTTCATCCCCTGGTGGCCCATGGCGATGCCATCGGTCACGGTGATGGTGTTGAAGCGGCGCGGCGTGCCGCCGCCCTGCTCGACCCCGGCGCGGCAGATGTCGGCCTGCGCATCCAGCGTGGTGTTGCAGGGCGCCGAATCGTTGCCGGCCGAGGCGATGCCGACGAACGGGCGGCCGATCTCCTCCTCGGTCATGCCCATGGCGTAGTAATAGGATCGGTGCGGCGCGCGCTCCGGTCCGAGCGAGACGTGGCGGCTGGGCAGGCGGGACTTGTCGAAACGGGTGCTCATCGCGGGCCTTCGTGCAACATTCATGCAGGGAGCAGGCGCCCTGCCCCCGGCGCGGCGCCAGCGCAACCCCGTTCGCGGCGCCGGACCGCTCAGCGCAGGCGAGCCTGCATCAGCCACCAGCCGGGGCACTCGCGGCCAAGGGCTGTGGCCGTCGCCTCGCGCTGCGCTTCGTCGGCATAGAGGGCAAAGCAGGTGGCGCCCGATCCGCTCATCCGCACCAGCATCGCGCCGGTGTCGCGCAGCCGTGCCAGCACCTCGGCGATGACCGGGCACAGCGCGGTGGCGGGCGCTTCGAGGTCGTTGCGGCCGCTTTGCGCGATTGCCGAGGCGGGGCCGCCAGTCAGCAGCGGCCCGCGATCCTGCCCGTCCCACGCAGCAAAGACCGGCCCGGTCGCCAGCGGCACGCGGGGGTTGACCAGCAGCACGGGCGTTCCGGCGAGATCGTCCTCCACCGGCTCCAGCACCGTTCCGGTGCCGCGCCCGATCGCGGTGCGGCTCGCCACGCAGGCCGGCACATCGGCGCCCAGCCTGGCGGCGCGGGCAGGCCAGTCGGCGGGCAGGCCATGGGCGTCGCGTACCATCCGGAACACCGCCCCGGCATCGGCCGATCCGCCGCCGAGGCCAGCGGCGACCGGCAGGTTCTTCTCCAGCGTGATGGCGAGGCCATCCGCGCGCGGCAGCGCCGCCAGCGCCCGTGCGACGATGTTGCCGAACGGATCGGACAGGGCAGCCGCGAATTCGCCGGTGACAACGAGGGCGTCGCGCGCGGCCGAACGCGCGATCAGCCGGTCCCCGGCATCGACGAAGGCGAACAGCGTCTCAAGCTCGTGATAGCCGTCCGCGCGCCGGCGCCGGACGTGGAGCGCGAGGTTGATCTTGGCGTAGGCGGTTTCGGTCATCGGCATCGCCGCGCGGCTTAGCCGAGGGCGGCGCGCGGCGCGAGGCCGTGCCGCTGCGCGGAACGAGCGCTGCACCGCAGCGTTTGCCGGGGATAAGGGGGAATCAACCGATGATCAGACTGGCCATAATCTTCGCGGTGATCGCAGCGGTGCTGGGGGTGCTCGGCTTCGGCGGGGTGGCCGGGGTGGCATGGGACATCGCACAGATCTTCTTCTGGATCGCGGTGGTGATCGCGGTGGTGCTGTTCGTGCTTGGCTTTACCATCTACAAGAAGGTGAAATGACCAGCGCCTTCGCTGGCGCACGCCGCTGCTGACGCCGTGACCGCGCCCTCCGCCTCCCCCTCCGGGATCGGCCGCGTGGTGGTGGCCGCCATCGCCATCCTGGCGGTGATCGCGGTCGCGTGGATGCTGGTACAGCTGACGAGCTTCCTGCTGCTGCTGTTCGCATCCGTGGTGCTGGCGACGATCTTCGACGCCATGACCAGTGGGCTGTGCCGGCTGACCGGGTGGACCAATCGCGGGCTGGCGCTGACGATCTCAATCCTCGTCCTGCTGTTGGCCGTGGCCGGAATGGTCGCCCTGTTCGGCTCCCAATTTGCAGGCGAGGTCGACACCATCCGCGAAAGCATTCCGCCGGCGCTGGCGCAGGTGGAGGCGCTGTTGCAGCAGATCGGCGTCGGGCAGTCGCTGGGGGAGATGCTGGAACAGGGCACCCAGGATGTGTCGGGCATCGCCTCGCGCCTGGGCAGCTATGCGGCGGCAGTGACCAGCGGGGTCACCGATTTCGTGCTGGTCTTTGTCGGCGCTGTCTTCATCGCCGCCAATCCGCAGGTCTATCGCCGCGGGCTGCTGCTGCTGATGCCGCAGCGAGCCGAAACCTCGGCGGCGGCGTTCATCGACGATTGCGCGCAGGGGCTGCGCGGCTGGATGCTGGGGCAGGCGGTCTCCTCCGTTCTCGTCGGCGCGCTGACCTGGGCCGGGCTGACGCTGCTGGGGGTGCCGGCGGCGGGCGGGCTGGCGGTGATCGCCGGGCTGCTCGACGTGATCCCGATGGTCGGACCGGTGATTGCGGGGGTGCCGGCGGTGCTGCTGGCCTTCACCGTCTCGCCGATCACCGCGCTGTGGACCGTGGGGCTGTATCTGCTGATCCAGCAATTGCAGGGCAACATCCTGCAACCGATGATCCAGAAGCAGGCCGTCGATGTGCCCCCGGCGGTGCTGTTGTTCGCCGTGTTCGGCGCAGGGCTGCTGTTCGGCGCGCTGGGCGTGCTGCTGGCCGCGCCGCTGACGATCGTGATCTACCTGTTCGTGCAACGCATCTATGTGCACGACATCCTGGGCAAGCCGATCCGCATCGCCGGCCGGGACGGCGGAGCGGACCGCCCCGACGGCGCGGGCGAAGGCTGAGCGGCCCCTCGCGCCCCGATCACATATTGGGATAGTTCGGCCCGCCGCCGCCTTCGGGCACCACCCACTCGATGTTCTGCGTCGGGTCCTTGATGTCGCAGGTCTTGCAGTGGACGCAGTTCTGCGCGTTGATCACCAGCCGCGGCTCGGCCTCCTCCACCCCGACATATTCGTACACTCCGGCCGGGCAGTATCGCGCTTCCGGCCCAGCATAGATCGGCCAGTTGATCCGCTGCGGCACCGTGGGGTCCTTCAGCACCAGATGGCAGGGCTGATCCTCCTCGTGATTGGTGTTCGACAGGAACACCGAGGACAGCCGGTCGAAGCTGATCACCCCGTCGGGCTTCGGGTAGGCAATGGGCGTGTGGAGATCGGCGCGGTGGGTCGCCTCCGCGTCGGTATGGTGTGTCATCGCGCCGGTGATGTTGAGGCCCAGCTGGCGCATCCACATATCGGCGCCGGCCAGCACCGTCCCCACCGCGCCGCCGAAACGGGCGACCAGCGGTTGCGCGTTCTGGACCTTCTTCAGCTCCCTGGCGATCCAGCTGGCGCGCAGCGCGGCGTCGTACTCGGCCAGCTCGTCGCCCTCGCGCCCGGCTGCGATCGCGGCGGCGGCCGCCTCGGCCGCCAGCATCCCGCTCTTGATCGCGGTGTGGGTGCCCTTGATCCGGGGCACGTTGACGAAGCCCGCCGCGCAGCCGATCAGCGCGCCGCCGGGGAAGGCCAGCTTCGGCACGCTCTGCCAGCCGCCTTCGTTGATCGCCCGCGCGCCGTAGGCGACCCGCTTGCCGCCTTCGAGTATCTCGCGGATGCGCGGGTGGTGCTTCCAGCGCTGGAATTCCTCGAACGGGTGCAGATAGGGATTGCCGTAATCGAGCGCGGTGACGAAGCCGATCGCCACCTGCCCGCCGGCCTGGTGGTAGAGGAAGCCGCCGCCCCAGGCGTCGTTCTCCGACAGCGGCCAGCCCTGCGTGTGGATGACGCGGCCCGGCACGTGCTTCTCGGCCGGAATATCCCACAATTCCTTGATCCCCAGCCCATAGACCTGCGGCTGGCATTCGGCCTCCAGCGCGAACAGCCGCTTGGCCTGCTTGGTCAGGCTGCCGCGCGCCCCTTCGGCCAGCAGCGTGTACTTGGCGTGCAGCTCCATCCCCGGCTCGAAATCGGGCTTGCGCGAGCCATCGGCGGCGATGCCCATGTCACGGGTGACGACACCGAGGACGGTTGTGCCGGCCTCGTCCAGCAGCAGCTCGGCGGCGGGGAAGCCGGGGAAGATCTGCACCCCCAGCGCCTCCGCCTGCTCGGCCAGCCAGCGGCACAGATTGCCCAGCGACCCGGTGTAATTGCCATCGTTCTTCATGAACGGCGGCATCATCGCTTCGGGCAGCTGGTATTTGCCGGACTGGGTGAGCACCCAGTGGTGGTTCTCGGTCACCGGCACCTCGGCCAGCGGACAGGTCTCGCGCCATTCGGGCAGCAGCTCGTCGAGCGAGCGCGGATCGATCACCGCGCCCGACAGGATGTGAGCGCCGACCTCGGAGCCTTTTTCCAGCACCACGACCTCGCAATCGGGCGAGAGCTGCTTGAGGCGGATCGAGGCGGCGAGGCCGGCCGGGCCGGCGCCCACGATCACCACATCCACCGGCATCGATTCCCGTTCGCTCATCAGTGCTGTGTCCGAATTGTCATTGCCGATGTCGCATTCACATGGATCGGGCTTGATCGCTGGCCGGGGCAGGGTCAAGAGCCTGAGGATCATGGACCGCGCCCCCGCACCCGCTCTGGAACAAGCTCCGCTCCCGACGGGAGACCTCGCCGCTGTGCTGGACTGGTGGCGGGGGGCAGGGGTCGACTGCGCCTTTGCCGACACGCCGCAGCGCTGGCTGCAGGAACCGGCGGCGCCGGCCGCGCCCGCCGCCGCTGCGGCGCCCTCGCCGCGCCAAATTCCCCCCGCGCCCGCCGCCGCTCCCGAGCGGCCCCGCATCGGCGGTGATCCGGCCGGCTGGCCGCAAGACCTTGCTGCCTTTCGCCGCTGGTGGGTGGAGGATCCGGCGCTCGATCCGGCGGCGGGCCACGGACCTGCGCCGCGCGTGCCGCCGCGCGGGGAGGCCGGGGCCGCGCTGATGGTGCTGGTGCCGATGCCCGAGGAACAGGATACGGCAACGCTGCTGTCAGGGCCGCAGGGCCGGCTGGTCGCGGCGATGGCGCGGGCGATGGATCTGGCGCCCGCTGCGCTCTATCTCGCCAGCGCGCTGCCGCGCCCGGTCACGCTGCCCGACTGGCGTGCCCTGGCCGCCGACGGGCTGGGCGCGGTGCTGCGCCACCACCTCGCGCTTGCCGCGCCGCAGCGGATCCTCGTGCTGGGGCGCGACATCCTGCCGCTGGTGGAGCACGATCCGGCGCAAGCCCCTCCCGCCATTCACCGATTGGAGGTGGGAGGGCGGCAGGTGCCGGTGCTGGCGAGCTACGCGCCGGGGCACCTCATCGACCATGCCCGGCTGCGCGCCGGGCTGTGGCGGCAATGGCTGGACTTCACCGATGACGGATAGGGCATGACCATAACCACCCGCTCTCTCGCCGCGCTGGCCTGCGCCGCCGCGCTGGCGCTGCCGGCTGCGGCGGCAGCGCAGGCCAGCACCACCTACGACTATTTCACCGCCCATGCCGCCAGCAGCGCCGCGCCGCACCAGCTCTCGCAGGCCGACCGGGAGTATTACGGCGCCGTCTTC
>JACIYY010000360.1 GCA_014359685.1 Porphyrobacter sp.
CCCGGGCAAGCTGCCGGGGATCGAGCCCTATACCAACATGTACGTCAACAGCTCGCAGGGGCCGGGCGACATGGACGGTCCGTGGAACAGCGGCGAGCAGTGGATCCGGATGGACGAGCTGGCCCCTGCCGACGGGAGCGAGGGCCTTGCCACCGTCGAGCTCGGCAAGCATGACCTTGCCACCCTCGAGGCGATGGCCGCAAGGACGATGTCCGACCCCACGAGCAGCCCGGTCACAGGCGCCGAGCTCGGCGCCGGGCCGGGTGCGGGCCGCACCGGCGAGGGCGACATGGGCGGGGCCAAGGACGTCAAGGACGCCGCCAGGATGGCGCAGGCGATGACCGCCAAGCCCTGACCCGCGCCGCACCGCCCCTCTTTCGCAGGAGGGGGACGCTGTCGGCTGGAAAGCAACCGCCCGCGTGTCATCCTCGATCGTGCTGACCGGATTTCTCGCCAGCCTGCTCGCGGGCGGCGCCACCGTGCTCGGTGCGCTGCCGATCCTCAGGATCGCGCGGCCGACCGAGCAGCAGCAGAACGTGCTGCTCGGCTTTGCTGCGGGCGTGATGCTGGCGGCATCGTTCTTCTCGCTGATCATGCCCGGCATCGACAAGGCGGAGGAAATGGGCGCGAGCCGGATGATGGCCTCCGCGATCATCGTCACGGCGGTGCTCATCGGCGGGGCGGTTCTGGCCCAGCTCAACGCCATCGTCCCGCCGCTCGACGAGCTGGGCCTCGGGCCAGACGGAATGGCGGCGGCCCGCACGCGGCGGGTCGGATTGTTCGTGGCGGCGATCACGCTGCACAACTTCCCCGAAGGAATGGCCGTCGGGGTCAGCTTCGGCGGCGGCGATCTGGGTGCAGGTGCCGCGACCGCGATCGGCATCGGGATCCAGAACATTCCCGAGGGGCTGGCGGTGGCCGGCGCGCTCGCCAGCATCGGATACTCGCCCCGCGCGGCCGTGCTGGCGGCGCTAGCCTCTGGTCTGGTCGAACCGATCGCCGGCCTGTTCGGCGTGACCCTCGTCGCGTGGGCGCAGGCACTCCTCCCCTGGGGCCTCGGCTTCGCGGCGGGTGCGATGATCTACATCGTCGCCTCGCAGATCATCCCCGACACCCATGCGCGGATCGCCGGCGGCGGCCGCGCGACCACCGGACTGATGATCGGCCTGGCAGCGATGATCTTCCTCGATACGACGCTGAGCTGATCGGTGCGGAGCCGGTGATGCGCGGGAGCGAGGCCGGGAAGGCAGAGCCGCTATTCGACTGACGCCGGCGGGCGCGCGACGTTCGCGCGTCGCCAGCGCATCCGCAGGCGCGCGTCCCGCAAGAGCGATACCGGCACTGCGGTGGCGGCCCGCAACCCGGCGACGCTCGAGATGTTGCGAACGCTTCGCAGGGCTTCATTGAGCATCTCGTTCACCAATTCGCGCCGCTCGATCTCGCCCTGCTCGGAGACCAGCGAGAGCCGGTGCATGGCATAGATGCCGAGCAGGCCCGCAAGCAGGAAGTAGAAATCCCAGCTTGTCAGCACGAGCGGCAGGCTGAACACGTCCTGCCGGTTCGACCAGCGCAGCAGCAGCTCCAGCCGCCGATTGGCGAAGAAGTCGGCGAGCAGCCCGCCCGCGATCGGCGCCAGCCCGGCAGCCAGCGCGGTGACGATCGCGCTGACAGCCACATAGGCGGTGGCGCTTCCGCGCGGCGACAGCTTGAGGCCGATATTGGCCGAGGTCAGCGTCACGCCAGCGACCGAGGCGCCCATGAACAGGTGCAGCACGATCAGCCAGAGCTTGACGAGATCGCGATCCGCGATCTGCGAGGCGCCGATCATGGCGACGATCGACAGGATGTAGACGGGCGCGCAGACCGCCAGCACCGACTTGTTGGCGAACCGGTCGCTCAGCGCCCCCCACGATCTCAGCGCGAGGATGTTGGCGATCTGGCTCACCACGCTCAGCACCATGACGAAACTGACATGGAAGCCCAGTTGCCTGACGATATAGACGGTGAAGAACGGCGTCGCCAGGTTCACGGCGAAGTGCCAGGCGGCGATGAACACCAGCAAGCGCCGGAAATTGCCGTCCCGGATCGGCTGGCGCATCAGCTCCGCCAGCCCGATCGGATCACCAGGCGGCGGCATCAGCGGCTCGGGCATGGCGGCGACGATGCGGGCGCTGATCAGCCCGGCGATGCATCCGGCGGCGAACATGCCGGCAAAGACGAGGTCGCGCGCGCGCGACTGTTCGCCGGTATTGTCGAGCGCCAACGCCGCGGCGAGGCCGAGCGCGAGGTTGATCGCGGTGAGCCACACGGTGCGCCTGGCGAACACCTGGCCGAGCCGGTTCTCGGGCGCAAGATCCCTCAGCCACGCGTTCCACGCGCAGGCGCCGACCGCGCCCAGACCGCACAGGGTGACCTGCGCGGCCAGGAAGATCAGCAGCGGCGTCCGCCCGGTGAAGAAGGCCGTGCCGGCCATCACCACCAGCATCGAGCGTCCGATGATGCTGGTTAGCACGGCGATGCGCTTGCGCTTGCGGAGGCGCTCGACCAGCAGAATCGCCGGCAGCTGGAGCAGCTGGGCGAGGAACGGCGCGCTCGCAAGGACGCCCACCATCACATTGGACGCTCCCAGATGGAGCGCAAAGGCGGTAAGGATCACGCCGGTCGTCAGCGCCGTGGCGCCGCCCGAAAACGCCGCCTCCACCACCAGCAGCCGCAGCCCTCGCGCGCACTCCTCCTCGCTGACATGAGGCTGGGGGTCCAGCGTCGGCATCGATCGCTCCGGCAGTCGCAGCACAGCAAACGAGCAGCAGCGCTGCCGGCTCCCGTCACACGATCTTCTGCACCAGCGGCTCGATCCGCAGCGTCACGACATCGACGCCGGGGCCGCGCGTGGCGGCGAAAAGGATCGCATCGGCCACCTCTTCGGGCGGAAGCAGCTGATATTCGGCCACCCGCCGCGCGCGCTCCTCGGGCGAGAAGGGCTGCATCGCCGAGGCGATGGCTCCCGGCTCGATCAGCGTCACCCGGATGCTGTGGGGAATCAGCTCCTTGCGCAAGGTCTCCGCGAACGAGGCGACGCCGCCCTTCGCTGCATTATAGACGCTTTCGCCGACCGCCTTGATGTGGACGCTGATCGACCCGACCAGGATGATCAGGCCGTGCCTGATGCCAGCCGCCTGCATCCGCTCGATCGCGCCCTGGGTGCACGCGACATAGCTCGCCAGATTGCTCTCGATGACATAGCGCCAGTCCGCCTCCGGCATCTCCATCAGCGGTCCCGAACCGACGCCTGCGCAGGCGACCAGCACATCGATCCCGCCGAGCCAGAGATCGACGCGCTCGAACATCCGGCCGATGCCGGTGGAACTCGACAGATCGGCCGTGACCGAATCGATCTGGGCTTCGGAATGGACCCCCTTGATCGCCTCGACCACGCGCCGCAGGTCCAGTTCGCTGCGGTCGGCGATCAGGATGCGTGCACCTTCTGCTGCCATGCGCGATGCAACCGCGCGGCCCACACCGCCGGCGCCGCCGGTGATGAGCACGCGCCTGCCGCGAAGCTCGGATCCGGCTCATGGCATGGGCGGGTCTCCTTGGCTGGGGTGGGGGCGAGCGGCGGCGCGCAATTATCGTGGCGCGACCAGCAGAAACGCGGCGCCGGGCAGGTCGATGTCGGTGTCGAGCGGCGACAACGTTCCGTCGGCGCCGATGCCGAACGCGGTGATGGTGCCGCCTTCCTCGTTGGCGAGGAGGAGCTGCCGCGCGGCTTCGAGCAGCACGAAGCAACGCGGCGATGCGCCGCCGCTCGGCACGTGCTGGAGCAGTTCGAGCCTTCCGGTCGCATCCCAGGCGAACACCGCCAGGCTGTCATGCCCGCGATTGGTGACATAGACGCGCTCGCCCGCGGCATCCACCGCCAGATGGCCGCCCAGGCTGTCTCCGGCGAAGCCCGGCGGAAGCGTGGAGATGCTCTGCCGCTCGATCAGGCGGCCGTCCTCGACCTGAAGCACCGTCAGCGTGCTCGCGAGTTCGCTGACCAGCACCGCCAGAGGCAGGACCGGATGGAACAAAAGGTGCCGAGGCCCCGATCCGGACGGCGCATGATAGGCGATGCTTTGCTCCTCGAGAGAACCGCTGGCGGCATCGAGCGCGTGGGCGAGCACCTGATCGGTCCCGAGGTCAACGTGGTAGAGCCAGCGCTGGTCGGGGCTGAAGCAGACACAATGCGCATGCGGTCCGTCCTGCCGGTCCGCTACCGGGCCGCTGCCGGCGTTCCCGCGCGTCACCGCTGGCTCGAGCGGCAGGCCGGTGGCCTCGTCGATCCGGTACAGGGCGATGCTGCCGCTGCCGTAATTGGCGACGGCGAGGAGACTTTGATCGCCGTTCAGCGCCACGTAGCACGGCTCGCCTCCGTGCGCCGGCACCCGGCCCGCCTGCTCCCAGCCGCGGGTGGTGTCGCGGAACGCGCCCAGCGCGCCCTCGGCCTGCTCGTCGACGAAATAGTACAGATCGTGCCGTGCGGAGTACGTTCCGAAGGAGGCATTCTTCGCGCCCGAATAGGTGTCGGCGACGACCCAGCCGCCAGCCTCGCAAGCGCGGAGCGCATGAAGGCCCGCGCCACCGTTGCGAGCATAGGTGCCGACGAGAACCCGCAGGCTTGCGCGGTCGCAATCGCGGTGCACGGCACCGGTCGGCTTCTCGACCGGGGCGGTTTGGGGCCTGCCATCGGCGGTCTTCAGCACGGGCTTCATCCTCTGGACATCTTCGCCTGGTGCGGTGCCGGTCAACGGCCCGGTCACGGCGGCGTTCCGGCCTTGGCGACCAACCCATCCATCGCCTGCCCCGGCCTGCCTCGGGTGGTCGGCCCGCCGACATCGTCCGGCGCCTTATTCGCTGAGATTCACCCGGGGATCGGGGCCAGCCCCCAGCGCACATGCCGAAGGTGCTTGCCATCATCGTCCAGAGCATAGACCGACATGCCCGGCTGGCCGATGGCGACGCGGCCGGTGGCCAGATCGTCGAGCGCATGGCTCAGATCCGTGTGGCCAGCCTGCCATCGTGCCGCCGCCGATTCCGCCGAGAAGTCGAAGGCCTTGCCACTGACCTCGCGTGCCTGATCCCAATAGGCGATGTGGAGGATGGTGACGGAGGCGGCCGCGCCGTGGCGTGGCGTGCACGCTCGTCGAAGATAGCCTGCCAGCCGGCGATCGCACGCCGGCTCTGGGTGGCGAGGAGGAGATCCTCCATGCGGCTAATGGTCTCGCCCAGGCTGCGCGGGCGTGGGGCGCGCAGCGGCAGCAGGTCGATGGCAATGCACTGTTGATTTCCGCTGAGAGTTGACCCGGGAGGGGCATAAATTTCCACTGAGAAGTGACCCATGTTTTGACCTTGCCCCTGGCTGATATGTCGGGGGATTCAGGAGTGATCGACATGGCGTTACTGAGCGTAATCCGGCGCTGGCATTTCCGGCAGGACATCCCGATCAGAGAGATTGAGCGGCGCACGGGATTGTCGAGCAACACGATCCGCAAG
>JACIYY010000361.1 GCA_014359685.1 Porphyrobacter sp.
CCGGTGGCAGCCAGGTCGCGGCGAAGATCGCCAGCGCGGCGGCGAGTGCGATGCGCACCGTGGGCGGGACCGAGGCGCCGCCGAACAGCGGCGCGGCGACCAGCGCGGCGCCGATCCGGGTCATCAGGAAGACGACCCGCCAGAACTCCTGCTCGATCGCGCCGAGCCCGAAATCGAGCCCGATCATGCCGCAGGACCGCTCACCCGGGCGGCGCTCACTCGCCGATCCGGGCGATCTCGACGAAGATCTCCTGCATGAAATCGCCGACCAGCACCGCCATCGAACTGCCGAACACCACCAGCACCAGCGCGATCGCGGCGAGCTTGGGCACGAAGGTCAGCGTCTGCTCGTTGACCGAGGTCGCCGCCTGGATCAGCCCGATGACCAGGCCCACCGCGATGCTGGCGAGCAGCACCGGGGCGGCGACCAGCGCGGTCACCCACAGCATCCGGTCGGTCAGCGCCAGGAGGAGGGGCAGATCGTCCATCGGGTCACACGAAGCTGGCGGCGAGCGAGCCCATCAGCAGCGACCAGCCGTCGACCAGCACGAACAGCAGCAGCTTGAAGGGCAGCGAGACGATCATCGGCGACATCATCATCATGCCCAGCGACATCAGCACGCTGGAGACGACGAGGTCGATCACCAGGAACGGCAGGAACAGCATGAAGCCGATCTGGAACGCGGTCTTCAGCTCGCTGGTGACGAAGGCCGGCAGCAGGATCGAGAACGGCACCGCCTGCGGGCTGGCGAAGGCGGGCGCGCCGGCGATCCCGGCGAACATCGCCAGGTCGGCCTTGCGCGTCTGGCGGATCATGAAGGCGTGAAAGGCGGTGCCGGCCTCGCCGATCGCCTGCTCGGCAGCGATCTCGCCCGCCGAATAGGGGGCGATCGCGGTGCGGTTGACCTGCTCCAGCGTGGGCGCCATCACGAACAGCGACAGGAACAGCGCGATCCCGATCAGGACCTGATTGGGCGGCGATTGCTGGAGGCCGAGCGCCTGGCGCAGGATCGCCAGCACCACGATGATGCGGGTGAAGCTGGTCATCATCAGCACCAGCGCCGGCAGGATCGTCAGCAGCCCCATGATCAGGAGCACTTGCAGCGACAGGCTCAGCGGCTCCCCCCCGGCGCCGCCGAGCTCGCCCAGCGCGCGGTCGAGCGCACCCGGAGCGGCGCTCTGCGCCTGCGCGGCGAGATCCTGCGCGCGGGCGGTGAGCGGCAGCGCCAGCCCGGCCAGCCCGGCCAGCGGCGCGGCGATGGCGGCGCGGCGTGTCACGCGGCCTGCTCCGCCGGCTCCACCGCCTCGAACCGGGCGCGCGCCGGCGCCTCGGCCAGGCGGACCAGGCCGTTGCGCGAGGTCGAGACCAGGATCTCGCGGCCGTGGAATTCCAGCACCGCCAGCCGCAGCGTCGGCGACAGCATCACCGTCTCCACGATCCGCACCGCGCGGGTGCCGTTCTGCGGCGCGCCGAGCCGCCCCTGCAGCCGCTTGGCGAGGCGCAGGCTGGCCCAGATCATCCCGCCGATCAGCGGCAGCAGCACCAGCAGCTTGACGGTATACCACAGCATCAGCCGTTGACCGGATCGGCGGCCGGCCCTTGTGGCGGCGCGGCCGGCTGGGCGCGCCCGGTCCCGACCATTTCGAGGATGCGCAGGCCGAAGCGGTTGCCTTCGGACACCACCTCGCCGCGCGCGATCAGCTTGCCGTTGACGAGGATGTCGAGCGGCTCGTCGACCAGCCGGTCGAGTGTGACGACGCTGCTCTCGCCGAGCGCGAGGACATCGCGCAGCGGCATCTGCGCGCGGCCGAGCTCGACCGTCAGGCGGACGTCGATATCCTGGATCATGCCGAAGGGGTCGAGAGCGGACGTCATGGCTGGATGGCTCCGGACAGCGCGGTGTGAGTGATCTGCAGGGCGATGCGGTCGTCGCACTCGCCGATCGTGCCATGCGCGATGGTGGCGGTGCCGACGCGCAGCGGGACATTGCGGGAGACAGCGACCGGCAGCACCGAACCCGGCTCCAGCCGGGCGAGGCGCGAGAGCGGGACGCTCATCTCGACCAGCGTCGCCTCGACCGTCAGCGGCATGTCGGCGAAGGGCCGGGCGCGCGGATCGGCCGGCGCGCGGGCGAGGGCGTTGCGCGGGGCCGAGCGGCGGCGGTCGAGCAGATCGGGCAGGCCGGCGAAGGGCACCGCGATGCGGACCTGCCAGCTGCGCGCCGGCGGCTGCTCGATGGCGAGCGTCAGCAGCGCCAGCTCGGCCACGCCGTCGAACGGGGCGAGCAGCGCGTAGCGCAGGTTGCGCTCGACCGATGCGAGCGCGCACCCGGCCGGCAGCGCCGCCTGCAGGCTGTCGGCGATCAGCTGCTCCAGCCGGGCGGACAGCAGGTCGGCCGACATCGGCAGGGTCGCAGGCAGCGGATCGTCGATCTCGCCATCGCCGCCGAAGGTGCGGTCGAGCTGGGCCAGCACCGCATGGGTATCGATCGACACCAGCAGCCGGTGCTCCCCGCCGGCGATCGCCTGCAGCGCATTCCCGGCCATCGGGCCGATGCGCCCGGCCAGCTCGGCCTCCGCGACGGTCTCGACACCCAGCGAGCGCACCTGCGGGCGGGTGCCGCAGAACCGCGCCAGATCCTGCTGCAGCGCGGGGGCCAGCCGCTCGCCCAACTGCCCGAGCAGCGGCACCAGCGCCGCCGGCACAGTGCAGCGGCCGCGCAAAGCGGCGCAGTGATTGGCCGCAATCGCCACGGCGACGGGGTCGAACTGGTGGATCACTGGACGATCAGCGAGCGGAACAGGACATTGTCGACGCCGCCGAAGCCTTCCTGCTCCTCCAGCACCGCATTGATCGCGCCGGTCAGCCGCTGCTGCAGCGCAGCCTTGCCTTCAGGGGTCTCGATCTCCTCGGCACTGGTGTTGGCGAGCTCGACCAAGATGCGCGACTGGACCGCCAGCTCGTGCTCCTTCAGCCACATCAGCACCCGCCCGTCACGCCGGGTGGAAGCGGCGAGGCTCACCTGCACCAGCACGTCCGAGCCGCGCAGGTTGGAGGTGAAGGCGTCGGTGAAGGTGAAATAGGCGGTGCGATACTTGCTGCCGCCATCGCCATGGACCAGCGCGGTGCCCCCCGTCTCGCCCTTCCCGGCCGGCGGGGCATAAGGGTCGCTCTCCCCCTTCAGCACCAGTTCGGGAATGGTGTCCTCCTCGCCATGCCCGCCGCCGACGACGCCGGCCGCGAGCAGCGCGAAGGCTCCGCCTCCGCCCGCGCCGAGCAGCGCGATGCCAAGCGCGATCTTGACGATCAGGCCCTTGCGCTTGTTCGGCTTGGGCGGCTGGTCCTTGTCGGTGCTCATGTCGGATCTTTCGGCTGGGTATGGTTAAGATCGGGTTTAGGCGAAGATGCCGCCGCGGCGGATGTCGGCGGATGGCGCGGGCCGCCCGTCGCCGGCGGGCGGAGCGTGCCGGCCGGTGTCGCGCGTGTCGCGGCGCGCATGGCCATCCTGCGCCTGCTGCCCGCCGCCGCCGCCGGCCCCCCGCTCGGAGGGCGTTGCCGCGCCGCCGCCCCGTGTGCTGTGGCCCTGCTGCTGCGGGTCGCTGCCCATCCGCTCGCCCCCGGATGAGGGGTTGCCCAGCGCCGCCGCGAGGGCGCGCTGGGCATCGGCGTCCTGCGCCGACAGGCCGACCAGCAGCCGGCCGTCCTGCTGCTGTTCGAAGCGCAGCGTCAGCGCGCCGAATTCGGCATGGGCGAGCGCCAGCGAGGCGGCAGCCGGGGCCAGCGCCTCGCGCGCAGCGGCAAGGCGGTCGACGATGGCGGCAAGATCGCCCAGCGGATCGACCGGGGCGGGTGCGATCGCAGGTGCGGCGGCGCCTGCCGGGGGCATGGCGGCCAGGGCGCCGGGCGCGGCTGCGGCGGGGCTCGGCGTGGATGGGGTCTCGCGCACCTGTAGCGCCGACAGGTCGATGGCGCCGCGCGTGGTCTGATCGCCGGCGCGCTGCTCGGGGCCTCCCCCGCCGGCGGAGGCCTGCCCGTGAGCGCCGCCGTCTGCCCCTGCCGCCGCGAGCGGGCGGAGCGATGGCTCGGTCGCCTCGGCCATGGGCGCCGTTGCGGCCGGCTCGGTCGGGATTGCGGGCGCCGCCAGCGTCACCAGCGTCACCGGCCGGCCGCGATCGGGCCGGGGCGCATCGGCAGCGATGCCGTCGCCGCGTTCCGTGGGAATCGTCTCCGGCACTGCCCGGCCGGGCGCGGGGGCCGGTGCGGTGGCAGAGGGCGGCGCGGCGGCGGGAGCGGTCAGCGCGGCGGGCGGCGGCGGCAGAGCGGGCAGCAG
>JACIYY010000362.1 GCA_014359685.1 Porphyrobacter sp.
CTGTCCGCGGCGGCGCGGACGGGCGATGGTCCGGTGTGGCAAAAGCGGCCCCTGTTGCAATGTGAGTTGCGTCCGGCGCCGGCTACAGGCGCCCCCGCGGCGGAGTCGACTGCGCGGTGCGGGCTTCGGGGCAGGTCGCACCCGGCTTGCGGTGAAAGGTTGCAACAGTCTGATTTTTTCTGCCCAATTGTTCTGCCCGCTCGGAACCGAGCCGGCAAAGAGGCATTATTGCTCGGCGATGACGAATCGGTCGCCCCGGAAGGGACCTGACTTCGGCCTGCGCGGCTGATAGAAGGCGGCGATGACCAGCCAGACGCTCTCCCCCGCTCGTCCCGACGCTCTCTCGCACGAAAAGGCCGACAGCGACCCGCACGCGCTTGTGCGCGCCCTCGCCGAAGCCGGCCGCACGGCGCAGCGCCGGATCGCGCTGATGAGCGATCCCGAGCGTGCGCAGGCGCTGCGGCTGGCGGCCACGGCTCTGCGCGAGAGCGCGGACGACATCCTGTCCGCCAATGCCCGCGATCTCGCCGCCGGGCAGGCTGCCGGGCTCAGCGGTGCGATGCTCGACCGGCTGCGGCTCGACCCGTCGCGGCTGGAGAGCATCGCGGCGGCGGTGGAAACCGTCGCGGGCCTGCCCGATCCCGTGGGCGAGGTGATCGAGCGGCGCGAAGTGCCCAGCGGGCTGGTGCTGTCGCGGGTGCGGATTCCCATCGGGCTGATCGGGATCATCTACGAAAGCCGCCCCAACGTCACCGTCGATGCCGCCGCTTTGTGCCTGCGCAGCGGCAATGCCGTGCTGCTGCGCGGCGGCAGCGAAGCGGTCCATTCCAACCGCGCGCTGCACGCGGCGCTGGTCGCGGGCCTGACCGCCGGCGGTGTGCCGGCGGCGGCGGTGCAGCTGATGCCGACGCAGGACCGCGCGGCGGTCGGGGCGATGCTGGGCGCCGCCGGGCTGATCGACATGATCGTGCCGCGCGGGGGCAAAGGGCTGGTCGCCCGGGTGCAGGCCGATGCGCGGGTGCCGGTGCTGGCTCATCTCGACGGGCTGTGCCACACCTACCTGCATTCCGCCGCCGACCCGGAGATGGCGCGGGCCATCGCGCTCAACGCCAAGATGCGCCGCACCGGTATCTGCGGGGCGATGGAGACGCTGCTGCTCGACACTGCCTTCCCCGCGCCGCACCGCGTGCTCGACTCGCTGATCGAGGCCGGCTGCGAGCTGCGCGGCGATGCGCGGGCGCAGGCGATCGACCCGCGCATCGCGCCGGCGAGCGAGGTGGACTGGGACACCGAATATCTCGACGCGGTGCTGTCGGTCGCGGTGGTCGACGGGCTCGACGCGGCGCTGGCGCATATCGCTCGCCATTCCTCCGGCCATACCGATGCCATCGTCACCGAGGACGCCGGGGCGGCGGAACGCTTCCTGGCCGAGGTCGACAGCGCGATCGTGATGGTCAACGCCTCCAGCCAGTTCGCCGATGGCGGCGAGTTCGGGCTGGGTGCCGAGATCGGCATCGCCACCGGCCGGCTGCATGCACGCGGGCCGGTGGCGCTGGAGGGGCTGACCACCTACAAATGGCAGGTCCGCGGCCACGGGCAGGTGCGCCCGTGACATCGGCCCCACCGGAACCGGTGGGCCGCCGGCTCGCTTGAGCGCCGACGGGACACATCAACAGGAAGAGAGACGACGATGCGTTACAATACCCTTGGCCGGACCGGCCTGGTTGTCAGCGAGCTGTGCCTGGGGGCAATGACCTTCGGGACCGATGAGGGCTATTTCGGCTCGCTCAATGGCCTCGACCAGGCGGCCTCCACCGCGATGGTGCGCCAGGCGCTGGATGGAGGCATCAACTTCATCGACACCGCCAACGTCTACACGACCGGCCAGTCCGAACAATTCGTGGGCGGCGCGCTGCGGGAGCTGGGGATCAGGCGATCGGACGTGGTCGTCGCCACCAAGGCCATGGGCCAGATGGGGCCCGGCCCCAACGATGCCGGGGTCGGGCGCAAGCACCTGCTCGGCCAGATCGACGCCAGCCTCGAACGGCTCGGCCTCGACCATGTCGATCTGTATCAGGTGCATGGCTGGGACCCGGTCACCCCGGTGGAGGAGGCGCTGGAGGCGCTGAACGATATCGTCCGGTCGGGCCGCGCGCGCTATGTCGGCGTGTCGAACTGGGCGGCGTGGCAGATCGCCAAGGCACTGGGCATCGCGCAGCGGCGCGGCTTCGCCCCGTTCGTCTCGCTGCAGGCCTATTACACCGTCGCTGGGCGCGATCTGGAACGCGAGCTGGTGCCGATGCTGGAGAGCGAAGGGCTGGGGCTGATGGTGTGGTCGCCGCTGGCCGGCGGCCTGCTGAGCGGCAAGTATCGGGTGACGAGCGAGGGCGCCGTCGGCGACGGCCGCCGCGCCAATTTCGACTTCCCGCCGGTCGATCTCGGCCGCGCCGGCCCGGTGATCGAGGCGATGCGGCCGATGGCCGAACGCCGCGGCGTCTCGGTGGCGCAGATCGCACTCGCCTGGCTGCTCCACCAGCCGGTGGTCAGCACCGTGATCGTTGGCGCCAAGCGGCCCGACCAGCTGGCCGACAATCTGGCCGCGGTGGAGGTGACGCTGGAGGCCGCAGAGCTGGAGGAGCTCGACCGGCTGAGCGCTCTGCCGCGCGAATATCCGGGCTGGATGATCGAGTGGCAGGGCAGCTCGAGCCGGGTCTCTCCCCGGCGTCGCCCCGGCTGATGCCCGAAACGCCCCTGGCCCTGCCGCACCGATGACTCGTCCGTGAGGCGGGGCGGTGCGCCCACCGGCCTGTTGGGCGGCAGCTTCAATCCCGCGCATGGCGCGCACCGGCGGATCACGCTGGCCGCGCTGCGCGCGCTGGGGCTGGCGGAGGTGTGGTGGCTGGTATCCCCCGGCAATCCGCTCAAGCCGCAAGCGGGGATGGCGCCGCTCGCCGCCCGCTTCCGCTCCGCCCGGGCGATGGCGCGCCGGGCGCCGATCCGCGTCACCGCGATCGAGCGCGAGCTCGGCACCCGCTACACTGCGCAGACGCTGGCCAGGCTCAAGCGCCGCTTTCCCCGCCGCCGCTTTGTGTGGATCATGGGGGCCGACAACCTCGCCCAGCTGCATCTGTGGCGCGACTGGCGGCGGCTGGCGCGCGAGATGCCGATTGCGGTGGTGGCCCGGCCGGGGTATGATCGTAGCGCTGTCGCGAGCCCCGCGATGGCGTGGCTGCGGCGTTACCGGTTGTCCGCCGCCGGATTTCGCAACCGGGCTGAATGGAGCGCGCCGGCGCTGGTTTTCCTGCGTTTCGATCCCGATCCGCGCTCGGCCACCCAGATCCGCCGGACCGATCCCCGCTGGGCGGATCGTCTCTCCGGCCCCGCCGCCAGGGACGGGGTGACGCGCGGCCTTGTCCACGACACGCTTGTCCGTGACACGCGCGTTCAGGGCGCCAGCGGAAGCGCGGCCGGAGGGCCGGGGGCATGATCTCCTCCGCCGCACCGGACTGCGCCACCCGGCCGCTACCCGGCCCGGAATCGTTCAGCATCGCTTTCCCGCTACAGGAGCATGACCCGCCGCGATGACCCAAGCGCACGCAGCCGACCCATCCCAGGTCCCCGCCTCGCCCTCCAGGGCGCCTACCCGTGACACGACCGGCCCCGCCGCCCGCCAGCCATCGGCCGAATCCGGCGCGATCCACGCTCTGGTGCTCGACCAGCTGGGCGAGGATCAGGCGCAGGACGTCGTCACCATCCCGCTGGGCGGCAAGTCCAGCATCGCCGACCACATGGTGATCGCCTCCGGCCGGTCGACCCGGCAGGTCGCGGCGATGGCCGGCAAGCTGGCCGAGCGGCTGAAGGCCAGCGGCCACGGCAGCCCGCGCATAGAGGGGTTGCCTGCGGCCGACTGGGTGCTGATCGATGCCGGCGACGTGGTGGTCCACCTGTTCCGGCCGGAGGTCCGCAGCTTCTACAACCTCGAGAGGATGTGGGGCTTCGGAGACGAGAGCGCCGCCGCCGGCTCCGCCTGACGGCGTGCGACAAGGATCGCCGCCGGCCGCCACCCATAACAG
>JACIYY010000363.1 GCA_014359685.1 Porphyrobacter sp.
CGCCGCCGGCGGCCCGCTGATCGAGCCCGGCCACATCGCCTTCGACCGCCCGGCCCGCCTGGTCCACACCGCCGCGCCACCCGCGCCGTTCCCCGCCACACCGCCAGCGGCGGGCCAGAAGCTGTCGCGGGTGGTCCAGATCTCGGAGGCGCGGGCGATCATGGAGACGCTCGAATCCTGCGGCGGCCGCCGCAACGAAGCGGCCCGCAAGCTGGGCATCAGCGAGCGGACGCTGCGCTATCGGCTGGCCTCGCTGCGCGACGCCGGTCTCGCCATCGGAGGCGGCCGATGACCCCGCTCTCGGCAGCCGGCGGGGTCGGTTCGGTCGAACAGATCATGCAGATGCGCCAGCAGCTGCTCGAACGCTCGCAACTGCTGCAGGAGCTGCACCGGGCCACCGGGCCGGACGACGCCCGCGCCGCCGCGTCCGAAGGCGGCGGCTTCGCCGACACGCTGCGCGGCGCGCTCGACGCGGTCAACGGCAAGCAGGCCGAAGCCTCGGCGATGAGCGAGGGCTACGAGCGTGGACAGGTGACCGACATCGCCAGCGTCATGCTCGCCCGCCAGGAAGCCGGCATCGCCTTCGAGGCGACTTTGCAGGTCCGCAACAAGCTGCTGTCCGCCTATCAGGACATCATGCGGATGGGAGTCTAGCGCATGACCCAGCTGGTCCCGGCAAACGCCGCTCGCCGCTCCCTGCTGACGCCGCTGCGCGATCCGGGCGGGGGCGCGCTGCTCGACCGGCTGAAATCCTTCGCCGCCCAGCCCGACATCCGCCGGATGCTGCCATGGTTCGCCGGCGCCGCCGGGCTCGGCCTGGTCGGGCTGACGCTGGCAATGCTGACCCCGGCGCCGCAGCGTGTGCTGTACGGATCGCTCGACGATGCCAGCCGCGCGGCGGTAGTGGCCACGCTCGATGCCGGCGGGATCGGCTATAGGATCGACAATGCCAGCGGCGCGCTGACGGTGGCGGAGGATGACCTCTACCGCGCCCGGATGCTGGTCGCCTCCGACGGCGCGCTGGCCGCGCCCGAGAGCGGCACCCAGATGCTCGATTCGCTGCCGATGGGCGCCAGCCGCACGCTGGAAGGCGACCGGCTGCGCGCCGCCCGCGAGCGCGACCTGACGCTGACCATCGCCGAGATCGACGGGGTCGAGGCGGTGCGCGTCCATCTGGCCCAGGCCCAACCCTCGGTGTTCGTGCGCGACGCGGTTCCGCCCGCCGCCTCGGTCATGGTGCGGATGGCCAAGGGGCGGCAGCTGGCCGATTCGCAGGTGCTGGCGATCGCCAATCTGGTGGCCGGCTCGGTGCCCGGCCTGTCGATCGACGCGGTGCGGATCGTCGACCAGCACGGCCGCCTGCTGTCGCAGCCGGACAGCGCCGACAGCGACCGGCTGGAACTGCAATCGCGGATGGAATCCAAGCTGCGGATGCAGCTCGAACAGCTGCTGGCGCCGATGATCGGGGCGGGCCGTTTCTCCAGCGAGATCCAGGTCGAGCTCGACATGGACGAGACCACCTCGGCGCGCGAGAGCTACGAGAAGGAAGGCGCGGTCCGGCGCGAAACGCTCCAGGAATCGCAAGGCGCGGGCGGAACCGCTGGCGGCGTGCCCGGCGTGCTGGCGAACACGCCGCCCCCGGCCGTGGTCGCGCAAGAGGGGGCGCCGGAAGGCGGCCCGGCGGCCCCGGCCACCCCGCCGGGCGGCGAATCGAGCGCCAGCCGCACCTACGAGCTGGGGCGCGAGGTCGCGGTGTCGAACACCGCGCCGGGCGGGGTGCGCCGCCTGTCGGTTGCCGTCGCGATCGACCAGGCGGCGCTGGAGGGCGCCAGCCCGGCCGATCTGGCGCGGATCAAGGAGCTGGTCTCGGCCGCCGTCGGCGCCAATCCCGAGCGGGGCGACACTGTGGCGGTCCTCGTCCGCCCGTTCCAGCCGGCCGAGCTGGACGAGATGGCGTTCTGGGAAACCCCCTGGTTCGCCACCATCGTGCGCAACGCGGTCGCGCTGATCGCGGTGCTGCTGGTGCTGCTGCTGGGCGTGCGCCCGGCGATCAAGGCGCTGACCGCCGGCCGCAACGGCGCGGCGCCGGCCAGCCAGGACGACGAGGAAGCGGGCGCGACCGCCGCGTCCGAGGCCGCTGCCGAGCGGGTCGAGCGCCTGCCCGACCCCGCCGACCCGGCGTTCAGCCGCGAGCGATTGTCGGGCCAGATCGAGCTGGCGCAGCGGATCGTGCGCGAGCAGCCCGACGATGCGCTGGCGGCGCTGCGCCGGATGCTGCAGGACGATCCCTCGACCGCAGACGGATCGCTGGCGGAGCCGGCCCGATGACCGCCGCACCCGGCCCCGCCCCCCAACCCGGCCCGGAACCCGGCCCCCAACCCGCCCCCGCGCCGCTGCCGGCAACCGGTTCGGACCGGGCCGCAGTGATGGTCATGCTGCTGGGCGAGGAGGACGCCGCGCGGCTGCTCGGCCGCCTCTCGCCCGAGGAATTGCAGCGGCTGGGGTCGCGGATGTGCGCGCTGGGCGAGATCGGGCCGGAGGCGATCTGCGATGCCATCGCCAGCTTCGCCCGCTGCGCCGACCGGCCGGGGATCGGCGCGCATGACCGCATCGGCGACGTGCGCCGGATGATGACCGGCGCGCTGGGGGAGATCAAGGCCGACAGCCTGATGCGTCGGGTGGCGCCGGACGACAGCGGCGCCAGCGCGATCGAGCTGGTCCGCTGGCTGGAGCCCGAGATCATCATCCCGCTGATCGAAGACGAGATGCCGCAGGCCATCGCCGTGCTGCTGGCGCAGCTCGACCCGCTGGTCGCCGCCCGGGTGCTGGTCGGCCTGCCGGAAGCGCTGCACACGCCGGTGGTCCACCGCATCGCCCGGCTCGGCCCGGTGTCGCCGGCGGCGCTCGCCATCCTCGAAGAGACGCTGACCGCAAAGATCGCGAAAATGCACGGCACGGTGTCGTTCCGGCTGGGCGGCGTGGCGGAGGCCGCGGCGATCATCAACAATTCGGCCCGCAGCGTCGAAAAGCGGGTCGTGCCGGGGATCGGCAAGATCGACAAGCGGCTGGCGCAGGAGCTGGAGAACGAGATGTTCCGCTTCGAACATCTCTACGTGCTGGACGGCCAGATGATGGGCGCGCTGCTGCGCGAGGTCGAAAGCACGCTGCTGATCGACGCGCTGAAGGGCATTGCGGAGGAGGAGCGCGAGCGGTTCTTCGCCGCCATGTCGACCCGCGCCGCCGATGGCCTGCGCGACGAGATCAGGGATCGCGGACGGGTCCGGCGCAGCGATGTCGAGGCCGCGCAGAAGCAGATCATCGCCATCGCCCGGCGGCTCGCCGCCGAAGGCACGATCGTGCTCGGCACGGAGGAGGACGATTATGTCTAGGGCGGCGCTGCTGGCGCTGGGCCAGACGCGCGGCTTCGCACCCGACCGGCGCTTTGCCGCCCCCGGCGCCGCCCCCGACCCGGCGGCGGCTGCGGCGGATGCGGGCGATGCGGCCTATGCGCGCGGCCATGCCGACGGCTTTGCCGAGGCGCTCGCGCTGGCGGGCGAGCGGGCGGCCGAGGCGGATGCGGCGCGCGGGCGGATCGAGCTGGCGCTGATGCGCCTCGACCAGGCCGCCGAGGCGGAGCTGCGCGAGCGGCTGCGCCAGACCGTGCTGGCGCTGTGCGAGGCGGCGGTGGCCCCGCTGGCGATCGACCCCAATGGCCTGTGCCGGCGGATCGCGCAGGCCACCGCCATGCTCCAGCGCAAGCAGGACGAGAAGCTCGTCCGGCTCCACCCCGATGATCTGGCGCTGGTCCAGGATCGCCTGCCCGACGCCCTCGCGGTGGAGCCCGACCCGACGCTCGAACGCGGCGCGCTGCGTCTCGAAACCGGCGATGGCGGGATCGAGGACGGACCGCGGCAGTGGCACGCGATCATGGCCGAGGCGCTGCGCGCGTGCTGAGAGCGCTCGAT
>JACIYY010000364.1 GCA_014359685.1 Porphyrobacter sp.
TTAGCCGACACGCCCGGCCTCCGGGACGGAACCCCGCGCTGCCATGCAGCGCGGGGTTTTTCGTGCGTGCGGCCGGGCCGGCCGGGCGCATGGCGAATCGGTCGATGCAGGGCATCGGCCGGGGGTCCGTGGCGGCCCGCGAGGGGTGGGCCTGGAACACCTGGAACAGTGTTCTGACGATGGAATCGCGGCACCATCGCGGCAGGCCTGGAACACTTGGAACAGTGTTCTGACGGTCGGATCGCGGGCCGGCCTGGAACACCTGGAACAGTGTTCTGGCGGTCGGATCGCGGGCCGGGCTGGAACGCCTGGAACAGTGTCCTGGCGGTTGGATCGCGCCCGGCGGATCGGCCTGTCGCAGAACCCGGCCCAGCAGCGCGCTTGCCGGCGAGCCGGGCGGGGGACGCGGGTTTGGGGCGTGCTGACGATGGAAAGAGCCGCAGCGATGCTGGGCGCGCGGCGGAGGGGTAGGAAAGGGGATCGGGCGGGGGCCTGCTTGCGGCGCAGCATGGCTCACGCCTGTGAGGGGATGACCCTGCGTAGCGGCATCGGGCGGCAGCCGACCGGCGGCTCGCGGCCATTGCCTGCCGCTAGTGCCCGATCAGGATCGAGATGCGGCGGTTGCGGGGGTCGTGGGGGTCGCCGGCGATCAGCAACTCGCGGTCGGCGACGCCTTCGATGCGCTTGAAGCGGGCCTCCGTGATGCCGTTCCTCAGCAGCGCCTGCCGGGTCGCCTCGGCGCGGCCGGTGGAGAGCGCCCAATTGTTGCCGCCCATCCCGCTGCGCCATGGCAGCGCGTCGGTATGGCCGCGGATGGTCAGCGCGCCGGTTTCGGGCATGACGCTGGCGGCCAGCGCGTCGATCAGCGCCTCCGCCTCCGCCGTCAGCATCGTCGTGCCGAGCGTGAACATGGCGAAATCGGCATCGTCGACAAGGTCGATGCGGATCCCCTCTGTGGTCTCGACCATCCGCACCTGGCGCAGCAGCTTGCCCAGCCTCTCGTCCGCCTCCAGCTTGGCCTCCATCCGGGCGCGCATCCGGGCCATCATCGCGGCGCCTTCCTTCGGCCCGCCACTGGCGTCGCGCGGGATGGTCAGCGATCTGGTGCCGGTCTGGCCGGCGCGGTGCGGATACTTGTCGGCATCGGTCAGCGACGATCCGCCGAGCAGCCCGCCGGTCCCGCCGCCTTTCTCCGTCATCTTGACCAGAGTGGGGGTGAAATAATCGGCCAGGCCCTTGCGCTGCGCTTCGGTCGACGCGCCCAGCAGCCACAGCAGCAGGAAGAAGGCCATCATCGCGGTCACGAAATCGGCATAGGCGACCTTCCACGCGCCGCCATGATGGCCGGCGGCGACCACGGTGACCTTCTTGACGATGATCGGGCGCGGCGGCCCGTTGTCGCCGGGGCGCGCCGGCTTGCCGGCCATCTCAGCGGCCCCGCAGCGAATCGAGCAGTTCGGTCAGCCCCGGCCGCACCGCATGGCCGAGGCCCGAACGGGCGCTTTCGACCACCAGCGGCTGCGGATGGCCATGCAGCGAGGCGATGATGACCTGCTTGACCGCGTGGAAGATCTGTTCGTCCTGGTCGAGGATCTGCTTCAGCCGCCCGGCGAGCGGCCCGACGATGCCGTAGGCCAGCAGCACGCCGAGGAAGGTGCCGACCAGCGCGGAGCCGATCATCCCGCCCAGCACCGAGGGCGGCTCGTCGATCGAGCCCATGGTCTTGACCACGCCGAGCACGGCGGCGACGATGCCGAGCGCGGGCAGCGCGTCGGCCAGCGATTGCAGCGCGTGCTGCGGTTCGGTCATGTCGTGGAAATGCGTCTTCATCGCATTGTCCATCACCTCCTCCACCGCATGGGGATCGAGCGTGCCGGAGGAGACCACGATCAGCGTCAGCGTGTCGCAGATCAGCGCGACCAGCGGCCGGTTGGCGAGGAGGCGCGGATATTCGGCGAAGATCGGCGAATTGGCGGGATCGGTGACATGGCTTTCCAGCGCCACCGGGCCATCGGCCTTGAGCAGCTTCATCAGCTTGGCGGTAAGCGCGATGGCGTCGATATGGTCCTGCCTGGTGTGGCGCGGCCCCTTGAAGATCTTGCCCAGGGCGCCGCCGATGGCCTTCAGCTCGTGCATCGAATTGCCGGCGATCACCGCGCCGATGGCGGCGCCGCCGATGATCAGCATCTCGTGCGGCAGAGCGTGCAGCACCGGCCCCAGCGCGCCGCCGGTGAGGGCAAAGCCGCCAAAGACCATGACCAGCAGGATGATGATGCCGATGGCAGCAAACATGGCGAGCGACCCCGATGAGCGAGCGAGCGCTTCAGCGCATCATGCTGAACAGCGATAGGCCGGAAAGCTTAACAAAGCTGGCCTGGCTGGCTTCCAGAACGGTCATCACCTCCTGCAGCCGGGTGATGGTGGCGGCAAGGTCGGCGCCGCCGATCGTGTCGCGTTCCTCCGCCACCAGCTCGCCGATGGCGGTGCGGCGGGTGTCCATCAGCTCGACCCAGCCGAGCCGGGCGCCGACGATGGTCTGCGCGGTGGTGACCTTCTCCAGCCCGGCATCGAGCCCGGCAAGCGCGTCGCGCGCGGCCGCTGCAGGATCGGGCGCGCCGCCCTGCAGCGCGGCGGACAGGCTGCCGAGCACCGCGAACAGATCGCTCGGCGCGCCGCCTGTATCGAAGGACAGGACTTCGGGGCCGGTCAGGCCGGGGATGACCTGCTGGCCTTCG
>JACIYY010000365.1 GCA_014359685.1 Porphyrobacter sp.
GTCATGCTTGCCGAGCTCGACGGTAGCAAGGCCCTCGCTCCCGTCGGCCGGGGCCAGCTCGTCCATCCGGATCCACTGCTCGCCGCTGTTCCATGGACCGTCCATGTCGCCCGGCCCCTGCGAGCTGTTGACGTACATGTTGGTATAGGGCTCGATCCCCGGCAGCTTGCCCGGGGGGAAGTTGTCCTCGATCGCGTAGAGCGCCTTCTCGAACGATTTCTGGTGCGCAATCTCGCGGGTCATCAGGAAGCCGAGCGCCTCCTTGATGCCGGGATCGTCGGTGATGTTGATCAGCCGTTCGTAAACGATCTTGGCGCGGGCCTCGGCCGCGATGTTGGTCCGCAAATCGACAGTCGGCTCGGAGCGGCTGTCGATATAGGCCCCGGTCCAGGGAACGCCCGCGGAATCGACCAGCGCCACCCCGCCGCCAAACAGCAGCGATTCCTTGGCGCTGACCCCGCTGGCGCCGATCTCGCGATACAGCTCGGCCTCTTCCATGGCGGCCTCGGCAAGATTGGCCTTCGCCCCCTTGTTGAGCATGGCGACGATCGAGCCGATCACTTCGAGGTGGCTGAGCTCCTCGGTCGCAATGTCCAGCAGCATGTCCTTGCGGCCCGGATCGTCTTCGCCGAGCGCTTGCGTGAAGTAGCGCATCGCTGCGGCCAGCTCCCCGTCTGCGCCCCCGAACTGTTCGAGCATCATGGTCGCCAGCCGCGGATTGGGCTCGGCCACGCGCACCGTGTATTGCAGCCGCTTGTTGTGCATAAACATAGAAGAAGGCTCCTGTTTCTGCCGGAAGTTCTCCCCCCAACGAGCGCTTACAGCCACCGTTCCCCCGATCGTGATGGGGCAACAGATTGTCTGCGGTCAGACCCTGCCCGCCTTCGATCTGCCCGATGCCGCCGGCGGAGATGCTGCGCCGGCCGGTCCGCGCTCCCCCTCGAATCTGCTTGCCTGATCGACCGGGCTGCGCCCAATCCTGCGGCCCTGCGCGGCGTGCATGGCCGACCGGGTGCAACAGGCGCGCCGACCCGGTTCGGCCCCTTTGGAGCGAGCTGACGATGAAGACCCGGATCACGCAGCTGCTGGGGATCGAACATCCGATCGTCCAGGGCGGGATGCAGTGGGTCGGCCGCGCCGAGCTCGCCGCGGCGGTCTCCGAAGCCGGCGGCCTCGGCATCCTGACCGCCCTGACCCAGCCCACACCCGGCGCCCTGCGCGAGGAAATCGAACGCTGCCGCGCGATGACATCGCGGCCGTTCGGCGTGAACCTGACGGTCTTCCCGACCGTCAACGCGCCCGATTACCGGGCCTATGCCCAAGCGATCATCGATTCCGGCATCGCCATCGTCGAAACCGCAGGCACGCCCGCCGTCGCCGAGCTATGGGCGATGTTCAAGGCCGCCGACATCTGCATCCTGCACAAATGCACCGCCGTGCGCCACGCAATGTCGGCGGAGCGCAAGGGCGTGGACGCGATCTCGATCGACGGGTTCGAATGCGCCGGCCATCCGGGGGAGGACGACATTCCCGGCCTGATCCTGATCCCGGCCGCCGCCGACAAGATCAGGATCCCGATCCTCGCCAGCGGCGGCTTCGGCGACGGGCGCGGCCTCGTCGCGGCCCTGGCGCTCGGTGCCGAGGGCATCAACATGGGCACCCGCTTCTGCGCCACGAAGGAAGCGCCGATCCACGACGCGGTGAAGCAGGCCTATCTCGACAATGACGAGCGCGGGACCACCCTGATCTTCCGCAGCCTTCGCAACACCGCGCGCGTCGCCACGAGCGCGGTCTCGGACGAGGTGGTCCGCCGCCTCGAGCGGCCCGGCGCGACCTTCGACGACGTGCAGGACCTGGTCGCCGGCGCCAGCGCCCGGCGCGTGCTGGAGGAAGGCGACCTCGATGCCGGCATCGTCTGGGCCGGCATGGTCCAGGGCCTGATCCACGACATCCCGAGCTGCAAGGAATTGATCGACCGGATCATGGCCGAGGCCACGGCCCTGATCAGGGACCGGCTCGCCGGTCTGATCGCCTGAGGCCCTGCCCCTTCCGGCTTGACGGCGCCGCTCGCATTCCGCCAGGCTGACCGGCATGGAAAGCGACTTGATGCAACGCACGGCGGCGCAGAACCCTCCGCCCGGTTTTCACCCGATCGCGTTGGTCGATGGCTTTCTGGGGCGCAACGGTCCGGTCTTCGTGAAGCGGGAGGACGACGGCAGCGTGGTCTTCGGAAGCCGGGTCATGCCGCACATGACCAACCCGATGGGCGCCGCGCATGGCGGGTGGGTGGCGACGCTGGTCGACGTGACGCTTCCGCTCACCGCCCGCTTCACCGTGCCCGAGCTCGACCATCACTTCCTGCTGACGGTGAACCTCTCCATCGACTATCTTGCCGGCGCGAAGCTGGGCGACTGGGTGGAAGGGCGCGCCCGTGTGCTTCGCCGGACCACGCGAATGACGTTCGTGGACGGGTTGCTGAGCGTCGAGGGCGAGACCATCGTGCGCGCAAGCGGAATCTTCCGCACCGGCCCCGGCGGCCCGTCCATCCCGTTCTGGAGCGATCTGCCCGCACCCTGAAGCAGGACCGCAGCCTCAGCCGTCGGCATGGCGCGCCTGCTCCAGCAAATGCGGGGCGTCGATCAGGAACGGGCGCGGATTGACCGCCCGGCCGTTGACCCGGACCTCGAAGTGCAGATGCGGC
>JACIYY010000366.1 GCA_014359685.1 Porphyrobacter sp.
ACCGCGGCAGTGGCACGCGATCATGGCCGAGGCGCTGCGCGCGTGCTGAGAGCGCTCGATTCGCTGCTGGCCGAAATGGCCGGCGCGCAGATCGACCTTGCGCCGCGCCGCTTTGGCCGGGTGACCGCCTGCGACGGCGGACTGATCGAGGCCAGCGGGCTGAACGTGCCGGTCGGCGGGCTGTGCCGGATCGATGATGGCAAGGGCCATACGCTGACCGCCGAGGTGATCGGGTTCCGCAACGGGCGGGCGATGATGATGCTGCTGGGCGATGCGGTGCTGCTGCGCCCCGGCGTGCCGGTGCGGGCCGAGGGCAGCCCAGGAATGCTGCCGGTCGGCGCCGAGTTCCTGGGCCGTGCGGTCGACGGGACCGGATGCCCGATCGATGGCGGCCCGCCGATCCGCGCGCTGGCCGAGCGGCCGGCGGGCGGGATCCGCACCGGCGCGCTCGACCGGGCGAGCGTCACCGAACCGTTCGACACCGGCATCCGCGCGCTCAACGCGCTGACCACGCTGGGGGTCGGCCAGCGGGTCGGGATCATGGCCGGGTCGGGGGTCGGAAAGTCGGTGCTGATCGACATGATCGCGCGCGGCGCCGAGGCCGAGGTGATCGTGGTCGGCCTGATCGGCGAGCGGGCGCGCGAAGTGTCCGATTTCGTCGAGCGGCACATGCGCGGCCCGGCCGGCACGCGCATGGCGGTGGTGGCGGTGCCTGCCGACCATGCCGCCAATCTGCGGCTGCGCGGCGCCTTGCTGGCGACGACGCTGGCCGAGCATTTCCGCGCCCAGGGGCTGAAGGTGCTGCTGATCCAGGACAGCCTGACGCGCATCGCCCATGCCGCGCGCGAGATCGGCCTGCTGCTGGGGGAGCCGGGCGCGGCGCGCGGCTATCCCCCGTCCGCGCTGGCGGCGATCACCAAGCTGGTCGAGCGGGCCGGCAATTCGCTGGCGAGCGGCGGCTCGATCACCGGGATCTACAGTGTGCTCGCCGATGGCGACGACCACAACGACCCGGTGGTGGACACCGCCCGCTCGATCCTCGACGGCCATATCGTGCTGTCGCGCGAGCTGGCGCAGCGCGGCCAGTATCCGGCGATCGATGTCGGCGCCTCGCTCAGCCGGGTGATGAACGACATCGTCCCGCGCAAACACGCCGCCCTCGCCCGGCGCTTCCGCGCGCTGGTCTCCAGTTACGAGAGCAACCGCGACCTGGTGCTGATGGGCGCCTATCGCCCCGGCGCCGATCCGGTGCTGGACCGGGCCATCGCCATGCAGACCCGGCTGGCGCAGTTCCTGTCGCAGGATGTCGAGGAGCACGTGCCGCTCGACCAGGCCGCCGCCGAGCTGGCGGCACTGATCGGCGATGGCGGATGACCGCCGCCGCCAGCGGCGCGTCCGGCTGATCGAGCGTCTGCGGATCGCCGAGCAGCGCCGGGCCGCGGCCGAGGCGCAGGAGGCCGAGGCGGTGCGGCGCAGGCTGGCCCATCTGTCGGAGCGGACCGAGGCGCTGGCCCGGCTCTACGCCATCGGGCAAGGCCCCTTGCACGCCGCCGACCTGCGCAGCGCGAGCCTGCTGGGCACCCATCTGCGCGGGCTGGGCCGCACCGCCAGCGCCCAATCCGACCGCGCGCGCGATGCCGCCGACGCCCGGCTGGCCGAGCTCGCCCTCGCCGAGCGCCGCCGCAGCCGGGCCGAGGAGGACCGCCGGGCGTTCGAGCGCGCGCTCGCCGAGCGGCGCGCCATGCCCGATCTGCCGCTGGCGCGAAGGACGTGGCACGAAACTTGATAACATGGGGTCGGACAGGCGGCAATTCGGGCAGGACCATGCATTCTCTCAGCTTCTCGACCGTCGCGCCCGCATCCCCGGCATCGCCGCCGCCCGGCCCCGATGCCGCGCCGGGCACCCGTGACCCCGCCGGTTTCGCCGCGCTGCTCGGCGCGCTGCCCGGCGGTGCCGCCGGTGTAGCGCCGGGCGGCGCGACGGCCCAGCCCGGCACCCGCTTGCCGGGCGCGGCGCTCGCCGGCAGGTTCTTGCCGGGGGACGTGCCGCTTGCCGGTGAGGGGCTGGACGAAAACAGGCCGGAGGGGACGGGCGGGGACGGCCCGCTGCCGGCCGAGAGCGGCGCGATCGCGCTGCCGGTCGCGCTGCTGCCCGCTCTGCCGCCGCCGCCCGCCGCGCTGACCGCTCCCGCCGCCGCGCCGCCCTCTGCCGCCGCACCGGCCCCCGCGTCCAGCCCGGCGGTGCCGGAGACGGTCGCGACGGCACGCGGCGAGGGCGTTGCTGCCGATGCGCCCCGGCCCGATCGCGGCCACCCGGTGACGC
>JACIYY010000367.1 GCA_014359685.1 Porphyrobacter sp.
AGGGCCAGCGGGAAGACGTTGAGCCGGTAGAACAGATCGGCGCGGAAGCGGCCTTCCTCCACCTCCAGCGGCAGGTCGCGGTTGGCGCAGGCGATGATCCGCACGTCGATCTCGACCGGGCGGGTCGCCCCGACCGGCAGCACCTCGCCCTCCTGCAGCGCGCGCAGCAGCTTGGCCTGGAGCGGGAGCGGCATTTCGGCGATCTCGTCGAGCAGCAGGGTGCCGCCGTCGGCGGCGCGGAAGAACCCTTCGCTGGCGGCATGGGCGCCGGTGAAGGCGCCCTTCTGGTGCCCGAACAGCAGCGCTTCCAGCATGGCTTCGGGAATGGCCGCGCAGTTCACCGCGATGAACGGCCGCTCGCGGCGCGGGCTGCGGTGGTGGATGAAGCGGGAGAGAACCTCCTTGCCGGTGCCGGTGGGGCCGTTGATCAGCACCGGGATTTCGGCCGTGGCGAGGCGGTCGGCGAGCGCCAGCGCCGAGAGCGAGGCGGGATCGGCGGCGACCGGCGCGCGCCGCCCGCAGAGCAGGGCGACCAGCGCGGCCAGGCTCGCCTCTGCCGCAGGGTCGCAATAGGTCATCGCGATGCCGCCGCCGGTCCGCACCAGCGAGGCGCCGGGGCCGCGGGCGAGGACGATTCGGTGCGCCGCTCCGCCGGCCGACGCCTCCGACGAATCGGCGAGCAGGACCGGGCGGTCGGGGAACAGCGAGGGGACCACCCCGGCGAGCCGCGCCGCCAGTGCCGCGTGCGCGCGCGCGAACGCTTCGGAAAACGAAACCCGATTCATGATGTACCCCCCGGTAAGCCCCGACCCGCAGCTGGCCTTCGTCCAGCGCTCAATCGCCGATCGCGGTTAAGGGCGCCCTAACGGGCAGCCACGCGGTAGGCGCAGGATCGCCCGGTTCCGCCATCGCCCGCTTAAAGTTCCGCCGCCCCGGCCGGTCTATGGCTCGGCTGCCACTCGCTTCGGGATCTCGGGCAGCGGCTCAACAGGAGTTTTGACCATGGCCGTTATCAACACCAATATCAGCGCGATGAAGGCGTCCAACGCCTCCAACATCGCCAACAAGATGCTCGGCACCGCGATGGAGCGCCTGTCGTCCGGCAAGCGCATCAACAGCGCCAAGGACGACGCCGCCGGGCTCGCCATCGCGACATCGATGACCGCGCAGGTGCGCGGCATGAGCCAGGGCATCCGCAACGCCAATGACGGCATCAGCCTGGCCCAGACCGCCGAGGGCGCTCTGAACGAGGTGACCAACATGCTGCAGCGCATCCGCGAGCTGGCCACGCAGTCGGCTTCGGGCACCTATCAGGACGCGACCGACCGCGCCTATATGCAGACCGAGGTGGACGAGCTGACCGCGCAGATCGGTCAGGTCATCACCAACACCGAGTTCAACGGCGTCGTGCTGTTCGACGGCACCACCCCCACCGTCACCATCCAGGCGGGCGCCAATGCGGCCGACACCGTCGCCCTGACGATGGCCGACCTGACCACGCTGTCGGCGAACGGCGGTGCGGCCGGTTCCTATGACGTCTCCACCCCGGGTGCGGCGACGGCCGTGCTGGCGACGGTCGATACCGAGCTCGACGCGATCTCGAGCGCCCGCTCGACGCTGGGTGCGGGCCAGAACCGCCTCGAATCGGCGGTCAACAACCTGACCGACAACGTCACCAACCTGTCCGACGCCCGCTCGCGGATCGAGGACGCCGATTATTCGGCCGAGACCACCGCGCTGGCCAAGGCGCAGATCCTGAGCCAAGCCTCCACCGCGATGCTGAGCCAGGCCAATCAGAGCCAGCAGAACGTCCTGTCGCTGCTGCGCTGATCGCTTAGCCGACACGCCCGGCCTCCGGGACGGAACCCCGCGCTGCGATGCAGCG
>JACIYY010000368.1 GCA_014359685.1 Porphyrobacter sp.
GCCCTTGTCGAGCAGCGTCAGCCCGCTGGGGAACAGCTCGCGATAGACCACGCGTTCGGACAGGCCGTGGGCGACTCGGAAGCCGACCCGCTTCGACAGCTCGCCCAGCGCCCGGTCGATCCGCCGCTGGTTCTTGGCGTCGATCTTCTGCACGCGGTTGCGGACCACGATCCAGTCCATCTCCCGCCGCTGCTCGCGGATCTGGCTGAGCGCGCGGGTCTTGCGCGCGTCCCAGATCAGCTCCGCATAGAAGCTCAGCCGCTTGACCTTGAAGCTTTCGGCATCGACCTGGCCGATCAGGTCGAAATCGACGAAGCTGTCGTTCATCGGCGTGACCAGCGTATCGGCCTGGGCGGCGGCGTGGCGGGCCAGCGGATCGTCGCGCCCGGGCGTGTCGAACAGGACGAAGTCCATGCCCTGCCCGATCTCGGCGACGCGCGCCTCCAGCTCCTCGGCGCTGCCGCCTTCGAATACGTCGGCCTGGGCGCCGGGCAGCTCGATGCCGCGCCGCCGCTCGGTCTCACGCCGGTTCTCGAGATAGCGGAAGGTGGTGCGCTGGCGATGGTCGAGGTCGATCGCCGCCACCTTGGCGCCGCGATAGGCAAGCGCGACCGCGACATGGACCGCGGTGGTCGACTTGCCGGTGCCGCCCTTTTCGTTGGCGAACACGATCCGGTGGGGCGCGGCCGGTGGCGGGGAGGAGGCGGGTCCGATGGGCATGGGCGAGGCGCTGTCTAAAGGAGCCGCGCGACGCTGCCTAGAGCGGTTTCGAGTTGCACGGAAACATGCAGCGGCTCGGGAAACCGCGACCGACGCAAGGAACGGACCTCGCCCTGCCGGCGATACGCATTTCGGCGCCTGTCGCAGGGCGGGGCGGCCCGCCGGACCCGCGCGAGTCCTCTTGCCCGGCGCCGGGCCGGCGCGCATGGGACGCGGCGATGCGACAGATAGCCGAGCTTGCGCCCCTGCGCGCCGCCGTCGATGCGCTGCGGCCCCATGGCCCGGTGGCGCTGGTGCCGACCATGGGTGCGCTGCATGAAGGGCATCTGACGCTGGTGCGCGAGGCGCGCCGGCGCGCGGCGTCGGTGGTGGTGTCGATCTTCGTCAACCCGACCCAGTTCGG
>JACIYY010000369.1 GCA_014359685.1 Porphyrobacter sp.
CCGCAGCAAACCGAGCAGCAGGAGGGTCAGCCCGATCTCGGTATGGAGGGCATAGGCGTCCAGCTTGGCCGGCCCGACCAGATAGCGGTCCATCAGCCAGCCGGAGGCGAGCTGATAGATCACCAGCCCGGCCATGATCCAATGGAACGCGACCCCCACCGGGGTGTACTTGCCCCGGTCGCGATAGCTCCGCGACCATGCGCGCAGCGCCTCGATCATGCGCGGCGCGGCCCCGGCGGCTGCGCCTGCGGCCCCAGCGTGCGATAGAGGATCGCCATTGCGGTCAGCAGGTAGATGGCGCTGGCGGGCGCCCACATCAGGATGCCGGCGATCTGCTGGTCCTCCAGCGGCGACAGGCCCCAGGCCTGCGTGGTCAGCCAGTGCGGCGCATAGAGCGGCCGCCCGGCGAAGGTGATCAGCGCGCCCAGCACACCCATCAGCACCATCGTCGCCAGCAGCGCCACCACCGCCGCGCCGCCCTCCGCCTGCCGCAGCTTCGCCCACCACAGCGCAGCGCTGCCGGCGATCGTCGCCTGCATCGCCCAGAACAGCGCATCGCTCGACAGTGCGGCGGCATAGAGCGGCGGCGCATGCCAGGCCCAGAACAGCAGCGCCTGCAGCGCGGTCCACACCGCCAGCGATCCGGCGATGCGCCGCCGGTGCAGCCCCAGCGCCGATACCGCCAGCACGGCCAGCGCCGTCGCCAGCACCACGTGGTGGACGATCCGCGCGATGAACAGGGCCGAGCCCAGCGCGCAGAACGGGCTGATGAACAGCAATGCGGTCAGCGCCAGCAGCCCGCTTTGCGCGCGCCGCGATCCGCCTTCAGGCGGCCGATGCCAGACCAGCGCCGCGAATATGGCCAGCGCCGCCAGCAGCACCGGGTCGAGGTTCCAGTGCGCCAGCCATTCGGTCGGTGGCGGGGCAGCGCCGCAATAGGGAAGCCATGGATTCGGGTTGACGATCAAGACGGGTCCGGCCGCTTTCGCTTGGGGTGCGTGTCCGCATTGTGCAACCTCAAGACGAGCGCGCCAACCCCCGGTTCCGGCCACGCGGCGATCTCCGAGCGCCAGCCGCCCGGCATCGGCGCCTCTATTGCGCCGCTTCCTCCAGGAACGCGCCGCCCAGCAGCAGCAGCAGCTTGACGTCGATGGCGTGGCCCATCGCGCGGTGACGGGCCACCGTTCCGGCAATGTCCGACAGCGCCACGCGGTGGACGATGATCGCCTCGCTGTCGGTGCCGCCGCCCTCGCCCACTCGGGTCAGGCCGGTCGCGCGTACCAGGGTGAAGCTCTCGCTGAGCATTCCGGGGGAGGACAGGAACTCGCCCAACTCCTCCCATTGCGCGGCGCGGTAGCCGGTCTCCTCCTCCAGCTCGCGCATCGCGCTGTCGAGCACGCGTTCGCCGTCGAGCTCGTCGCCGATCAGCCCGGCCGGCAGCTCCAGGCAGTATTTTCCGCAGGGCACACGGTATTGCTCGACCAGGAGCACCGTCCCTGCGTCGAGCGCCAGGATCACCGCCGCGCGGATGTTGCGCGCGCGCCCCGCATACTCCCACCGCCCGCGCCGCTTGGCGATGACGAAGTCTCCCGCCCACTCGACCTGCTCGGGAAGGTCGGCATCGGGCGGGAGCGGTCGGTCGCGGGGGCGACCGGGGCGGCGGTCGGCGGTGTCGGTCACAGTTCGATCAGCCGGTCGGGCAATTCGTTGCGGTCGTTGCCTGAGCGCGGGAAATGCTCGGCCAGCACAGCGCCGACCCGCTCGATCGCGGCGATCATCCCCTCGGCGATGCGGCCCTGCTTCAGCTCGGCAAGCAGCGCGGCCATCGCCTCGCCCCAGATCTCGGGCGCGACCAGCGCGGTGATCGCCTCGTCCGCGACGATCTCGGCGCGGTGTTCGCGCATCGACAGGTAGATCAGGATGCCGGTGCGGCCGTGTGTGCGCCGCTCGGCGCCGACCTTGAACAGCTCGATTGCGCGCTCCTCCGCCCGGTCGGTGCGGATGCGGCCGGGGATCGCGGCAAAGCGGATCGCCGGCACCGTCAGCACCGCCAGCGCCAGCAGGAAGGCCGCGATGCCGATCGCGGCGGCGACGGCGAGGATGCCCGGCGCCTGCCACTCGACGTTCCAGCCGCCATGCAACGGCGCCAGCAGCGCCAGCAGCGGATCGGCCACGAAGGGCAGCAGCGCCAGCACGGCGAAGGCGAAGAGCGCCGCCCAGGCCAGCGCCACGTCGCTATATCCGTCCGACCGGTCGGCCACGATGGTCACGATCTCGCCGGCGCTGCGTGCCTCGGCCGCCGCCACCGCCGCGCTGACGCGGACGTGCTCTTCTGCCGACAGATAGGCCATCACCAGCTCCCCGATGCCCCGCCGCCGCCGGACATGCCGCCGCCGAAGCCGCCAAAGCCGCCGCCGCCCCCGAAACCGCCGCCGTCCCAGCCGCCGGACCCGCGCGAGGCCTGCCCCAGCGCGCTGCCGACCGCGTGCCACAGCAGCACCTCACCCACCGCGCCCGCCGCGCCATAGCGGCGATGCCGCCGGCCGGCGCGTCCCCGGCCACGCCCGAACAGCAGCATGAAGCCCAGGATCAGCGCCCCCCAGAACACAGCGCCCAGCACCGTGCCGAGCGAGGGGCCGCCCCCGCCGCGCCGCGCGCCGGCGGCTTCGGCCGCTGCGGCCGCCTCGGCCACCGCCGCCGCATCCTCGGGCGAGCGGTTGAGCTGCGTCACCAGCGCGTTGATCCCTGCCGCGATGCCGCCGGCATAGTCGTTCTGGCGAAAGCGCGGGGTGATGATGTCGCGGATGATCCGGCCCGACAGGATATCGGTGACGTAAGGGGTCAGGCCATAGCCGACCTCGATCCGCACTTGGCGTTCCTTGGGCGCGACCAGCAGCAGCAGGCCCTGGTCGCGGCTCTCGCCGCCGATCCCCCATTGGGCGAACAGGTCGGCGGCGTAGCGTTCGATGGTCTGGCCCTGCAAGCTCGGCACGGTGGCGATGACGATCGCCCGCCCGGTCTGCGCATTATAGGCCCGCAGCCGCTGGTCGAGTGCCGCCTCCTGCGCCGGCGGCAGGATCTGCGCTGCGTCGAGCACCGGCCCCTCGGGCAGGGCCGGGAAGTCCTGCGCGGCCACCGGGCCAGCGAATGCCAGCAGCAGCAGCGCGGCCAGCCCGGCCAGCCATCGGCCCATGATCCCGGCCATGCCGACTCAGTTGGCCGCGGCGGCGGGCGCCTGCGGCTCTGCGTTGTCGTTGGCCGGCGCCCCGCCCATGGGTCCGAAATCGACCGTCGGGGCGGTCTCGGCCCCGGCGCTCGCCTGGAACGGGATGCGCGGCTTGGCGCCATGGATGATGCGCGCGCCGATCACCGAGGGGAAGGTGCGGATCTCGGTGTTGTAGTCCTGCACCGCCTCGTTGTAGCGCATCCGCTCGATATTGATCTGGTTTTCCGCGCCCTCGATGGCGGTCATCAGGTCGGCGAAGCGAGCCTGGCTCTGCAATTGCGGGTAGGCCTCCACCACCGTGCGCAGCTGCCCGAGCGCCTGGGTCAGCTGGTTCTGCGCCTCCTGGAACCGCTGGAACTCGGCCGGATCGGACAAATCCTCGCTGGTGATGTTGATCGATGTCGCGCGGGCGCGGGCATCGGTGACGGCCGACAGGATCTCGCTTTCGGACCCCGCCGCTCCGCGCACCGTGGCGACCAGGTTGGGGATCAGATCGGCGCGGCGCTGATAGGCGCTCTGCACATTGGCCCATTGGGCGTTCACCGCCTCCTCCTTGGTCGGCACCGAATTGATGCCGCAGCCGGCGAGCGACAGCGCCGCGAGCGCCACCAGGGCGGCGCGGGCGGCGGAACGGAACGGGGCGAAAAGAGTCACGGGGCGGTTCCTCGAACGATCTGTGCGGGCTGTATTACTCAAATAGCACACGCAGCCGCCGGTGCAAGCGGCCAGCCGCGCGGCGCTTGCCCGGCGGGGGCGGCGATGTCTATGCCCGATGACTGGCGCGGCAGCAGCGGCGGGAGGCACGCAGCGTGTTTCAGGAATTCAAGAAGTTCATCGCCCGGGGCAACGTGCTCGACCTTGCCGTTGGGGTCATCATCGGTGCCGCTTTCGGCCGCATCGTCACCTCTTTGACCGAGAGCATCATCATGCCGCTGATCGGCTGGGTGTTCGGTGATATCGACTTTTCCAACTGGTTCGTGCTGCTGGGGGAGATCCCTGCCGATTACACCGGCGATCGCGGCAATTATGCCCAGCTGAAGGAGGCGGGCGTGACGATGATCGGCTATGGCGATTTCGCCACCCAGCTGATCGACTTCCTGATCATCGCCTTCGCGCTGTTCCTGCTGGTCCGCACGATCAACCGCGTGCTGGATGAGATGCTGCAGAAACAGAAGGATGTGGCAAACAGCTCGCAAAGCCCGGAGGTTCCGACCGATCCACAGCTCGACGTGCTCAAGCAGATTCTGGTCGAACTGCGCGCCGCTCGACCGGACGCGTCCGGAGCCTCGCCGCAGTTGCCGCCCGCATAGGGGGCCTTCACATCGCGTCGCCGCCTCCCTATATCGCGCGGGCCGGCTTCGGCCGGCTATGGCGATAAAATGCGGTGTGCAATAGGCACAGCGGACCCGGGGGCAGTACCCGGCGGCTCCACCACAAAGCCCGTCCCGGCGAGAGGGGCGGGTTCTCTGACGGGGCCGAACCAGGATCGACGTGTGTTGAAAGGCACTGTTTTCGCCCGGGCTGAGTAACCCGTTAAAGGCTCAAAACTCACAAGTGCCAACGACAACGAAGCACTCGCTCTCGCCGCGTAACTGACGGCCTCACGGCCTGACGTTACAAAGCTATGAGCGCGGTTCGGACCGAACCGGGCAACAGAATCGGAAACCGGGGGCCCGGGGGAGCCTAGCAACAGAATCCCCCACCTCACTTCACGCCAGTTCCTCCAGCCCCAGCGCTTCCAGCAGCGCCGCGCGCGCTGCCCGCACTGCGTCCGCCAGCGCCGCGCGGCCCAGGTCTGCGGGATCGATCTGTTCGGGCCAGTGGCGCGCCACCACCTGCTCGATCCGCTCCGCCTTGCCCTCGTCGAGCAGGAATCGCGGGTCGACCGTCGCAGGGTCCGCCACCACCCGCAGCCGCAGGCAGGCGGGGCCGCCGCCATTGGCCATCGATTCGCCCACGTCGACCGGCACCACCCGCCGGATCGGTCCGTTGCCGGCGATCAGCCCCTCGGCCCAGCGCCGCACCGGTGCGCTTTCATGTGCCTCGCGCGGCACCACCAGCGCCATGCCGCCGCCGGGCGCGCCACCCACTCCATCCGGCAGGCTCACCAGCTGGGCATTGAACAGATAGCTGCGGATCGCCTCCGCCAGCGAGACTGCGCTGTCGGGCACGATGATGATCTCGGCCTCGGGCAAGGCCGCGCGGATCATGGCGCAGGCGCGGTCGGGGTCGGCGAAGGCGCGTTCATGCGCCAGCAGCACCCGCCCGTTGGCGACCGCCACCACATCGTTATGGAACGCGCCGGCAGCGATCGCCTCGGGCGCCTGTTCGATGAACAGCGTGCGCGCAGGGTCGAGGCCGTGATGGCGCGCGACGGCGCGGCTCGCCTGTTCGTGCTGGCGCGCGGGGAAGCGCCCACCCGGCCGGCCATAGACGAACACCTCCACCCCCGGCTCGCCATGGCCGGGCGCGAGCCGCATATGGTTGGCCGCGCCCTCGTCGCCGAAGCAGGGCGGCACGGGGCCGTGCACCGCGAAGTGCCGATGGCCGGCGAAGGCGCAGCGCAGCTGGCGCAGCGTATCGGGCCATTCGTGGGCCCGATGCGGCATGGTGACGAGGTTGGCGACCGTCAGGTGGCAGCGCCCGTCGGCCGTGTCCGGCGCCGGCGAGACGGTGGCGGCATTGGCGGTCCACATCGCGGAGGCCGACCAGGCGCCGGCCAGCAGCGCCCGGTCCGCGCCCTCGCGCCAGGCCAGCGCCGCCAGCCAGGCGTCGTTGGGGCGCGGCGGCGGCACGAAGATGCCCTGTGCCAGCCCCAGCGCCATGGCGGCGCGCATCTTGGCCAGCCCCTGCAACGCCGCCGCGCGCGGGTGAGAGGGCTCCCCGGCATGGGCCGTGGCGGCGAGATTGCCCAGGCTCAGCCCGGCATAATTGTGGCTCGGCCCGACGATCCCGTCGAAGTTGATCTCGACCAGCCGCCCGCTCACCGCGCCACGCTCCATACCGTATCGCCGACACCGGCGCGAAGCTGCCCGGCCGCCCGCGCGTCGATCGCCACGCCTGCCTCGCCCAGCGCCCGCGCGCCATAGCAGCAGCGGAAATCCGCCAACCGCCCGGTGGCCAGGAGCGCCCGCTCGCCCTCGGGCAGCGTGGCATCGGCCAGCGGCGCCTGCCGCGCCGCGCGGATGCTGGCGACATCGTCGGTGCGGGCGATCATCGTCGGCCCGCCGTCGAAAATGTCGACGTAGCGGTCATAGGCATAGCCTTCCTCCTCCAGCATCCGCATCGCTGCGCGTCCGGTGGGGTGGGGCAGGCCGATCACCTGCCGGGCGCTGTCCGGCAGCATCACGACATAGACCGGGTGCTTGGGCATCAGGTCGGCGATGAACTGGTTGCCATGCAGCGCGTTGAACTGGTCCGCCTCCTGATAGCTCATCCCGAAGAAGCGCCCGCCGATCGCGTCCCAGAACGGCGATCCGCCGCGCTCGTCGATGATGCCGCGCAATTCGGCCAGGATGCGCGGCGCGAACCGGCCGCGGTGGGCGGCGATGAACAGGTAGCGGCTGCGCGCCAGCAGCAGCCCCAGCCCACCGGCCCGCTCCGCCGGGTGGAGGAACAGCCCGCCAACCTCGCTGGCGCCCTCCAGGTCGGTGGTCAGGCTCAGCAGCTCGGTCCGCACGGTGCGCTGCAACTCGCGCGAATGCTGGGTGCAGGTGGTCAGGCGATAGGAATAGAACGGCCAGCTCTGCCCGATGCGGGTGAAGATCTGCGCGGTGCCGCGCACCTCGCCGGTGGTGGTGTCCTCCAGCACCAGCACGAACAGCTCGTCGGACGGATTGTCGCAATGGCGGGCGCAGGCCGCCGCCGAGCGGTCCAGCTTGCCGGCCAGCGCGTCGCGCTCGGGCGGCAGGTTGGTGAAGCCGCCACCGGTCAGCTTGGCCATCTCGTAGAGCGAATCCAGATCGTCCGGGCTGGCCATGCGGACCACGAAATCGGCGGCGTGCCTCACGCCAGGGCCCCGTTCGCCAGCCGGTGCAGCACCAGCGCGGACAGGCGCGCGCGCTCCGCCAGCGAAGGGACGATCAGATATTCGTCGGCCGAATGGATCGCGCCCCCGCGCACCCCCATGGTGTCCACCACCGGCACGCGCTGGGCGGCGATGGTG